>JBGPBA010000168.1:0-4073 GCA_041481005.1 Candidatus Krumholzibacteriia bacterium
CCCGAGCAGGAGGACGCCCTTCGGGATGCGCCCGCCGAGCCGCTGGAATCTCTTCGGATCGCGCAGAAACTCGATGATTTCCTGGAGCTCCTCCTTCGCCTCATCCGCGCCGGCGACGTCGGCGAAGGTGATGCGCGGCATGCTCCCGTCGATCATCTTCGCCTTGCTCTTGCCGAAGGAGAAGGCCTTGTTCCCGCCCGCCTGCATCTGCCTCATGAGGATGACCCAGAGAACGAGGAGCGCGATGAGCGGCAGCGCCGTCGCGAGCGCCTTGACCCAGATGCTCCCTCCGGGGAAATCGGCCTCGATCTGCGCGTCCGGGTTCTTCGCCCAAATCTTGTCGGGGAGATCCTTGTCCTCCGTGGGCAGGATTACCCTGAAGCCCGAGATGGTGGCCTCGCCGTTTCCCATGGGGATGACGATCTCATTGACGAGCTTTCCCCTGACCTCGAGGCCCTTGATCTTGATCCGCGCAACGTTGCCCCGCTCTATCTGCTTGACGAACTGGGTGTAGGTCATCGTCCACTCCCGCTCCTTGTTGGAGTTGAAGAGGAGGAAGGTCATGAAGAATATAATGAGGAGCATGACCCACAAGGCCATGGACCTCGAGGAGCGCTGGGGCCCGGGAAGGCCCGAGGGCACGTTCCACTTCCTCGGAGGCTGGGGCTCCTTGCCCGGTTTTTCCTTCTTTTCCTGATCTTCGTTCATATCCCTACCAGTCGGTTTCAATGGAACATAATGAAATATCAGGTTCTTGTCCACATCAGGAATCGGATCCGCCGGCGGGAGCCTCCTCGGAGCTCTCTCGACTCAATCCCGCCGGGGCGCCCGGAGCGGAAGGCCGAGCGGCCTCCCCGGAGACGCCTTGGTTCAAGCTCCCAACGGCCCCTACCTGCACGCCATCTCCCGGCTCGTTGAGATTCTGGATCGGGACGAGCTCCGCTATGTAGGACAGATTCCTGAAGCGTTCGTTGAAATCAAGCCCGTAACCGACTACGAAACAATCGGGTACAGTGAAGCCCACGTAGTCGACGTGGACGGTGATCTCTCTCGAGGAGGGCTTGTCGAGGAGGGCGCAGACCTTCATGCTCCCGACTCGCCTGTCGGCCAGGAGCCTCTCGAGAATCGACACGGTATGGCCGGTGTCGACGATTCCCTCGACGAGGATGACGTCCCGGCCGCGTACATCGCTCAGGATGTCGTCGAAAACCTCCATCTTCTTGCTCCTCGAGGTCCCGTCCCGGTAGCTTGATACCTTTATGAAGTCTATCTCGTGGGGAATGGACAGCTGTCTCGTGAGGTCGGCGAGAAAAACGAAGCCTCCCTTGAGGAGGCTGATGAGAATTGGATTTCTACCGCCGTAATCCGTGGAGATCTGGCGTGCGAGCGCCCTGACGCGGTTGTCGATCTCCTCCCGGGTTATGAGCACCCGGCCGATCCCGGCGGCGAATTTTCTCCCGTCCGTTTCCATTTGGATTCCCGACCTCCATCGACGCATTCTAGCACAGGGGCCCGACGGTCTCATCATATTTCGCGCCGAGAGCCGGTCAATTTAATGCGGAAGGCGCGGCGGCTCCCCGGCTCGATGCGCGTTCGCTCGGCGGCGGCCACGCCGGGCACCCAGAGGATTCCGTCGCGGTCCTCGAAAACGGGTAAGCGCTCCCTTCGCGACGCGAGGATTTTCCTATCGATGAAAAGGTCGCTCAGCTTCTTTCGCCCCTTCATGCCGAAGGGGACGATGCGGTCGCCCGGGCGCCTTGCCCGCACGCGGAGCGGGAAGCGGATCGCACGGACGACCACCTCCCGCGCGCGTGATTTGAGAGATACGCCGGTCGGGCTCACCCGATCGATCTCGACGGAGACCCGCCAGGATGGCAGCGGGTATGAGCCCGGCCCCGCGATCACGACCTCGACGGGCGCCGACTCGGCCCGCGTGCCCCGAGCGAAGAGGATGGTCCCGTGCTCGCGCGAGACGACGACGTCGTGCGGGAGGACGGTCCGTTTCCCCGAGCGCGCCGAGCGGATGAGGCGCTTCACGGCGTCGAAGTGATTTCGTTCGACGTCCTGGACGACCCCGAACCTCTCCCGCAGAAGAAGATCGACGAAGAGGTAGATTTGGAAATCTGAGAGACCGGCGAGTCGCGAGACGGGGATTCTCACGCCCGCGCGGGGGCTTCCCTTCGGGATGAGCTTCGAGAGCCCGCTCTCGAGCGTGACCCAGCCTTCGTCGAGATTGTCGCCGAGGCGCGCGATCGCCTCGTCGATGGAAGGATTGAATCGCGTTCTGAGATAGGGGAGAAGCCGTCTCCTGATCCTGTTTCGAAGGAGCTTCGTGTCTCGGTTGCTCGAGTCCGTCGCGTACGGAACGCGCCGGCGTTTGAGGTAGTCCGCGAGCTCGGCGCGTCCGCAGGAGAGCAGCGGTCTGATGAGCTTGCCGCGTCTCGGGGACATTCCCCGAAGCCCGCGCCATCCCGAGCCGCGGATGATATGATGGAGGATCGTTTCGACCTGGTCGTCCCTCGTGTGGCCGAGTGCGATCTTCCCGGCTCCCCACGCCTCCGCCGTCTTCTCGAGGAACTGGTAGCGAAGGAGCCTCGAGGTCTCCTCGATCCCTTTCTTCATTCTGCGCGCCTCGGCGGGGACGTCCCCCGAGCCGAGAAAGACCGGGAGCCCGAGCGCCCTTGAGCGCCTCTCGACGAGCGCGGCCTCGCGGGCCGCCTCCGCCCTGATGCCATGATTGAAGTGCGCCACCGCGAGCTCGAAGCCCCTCTCGTCCGCGAGCTCCGCGAGAATCGTGAGGAGCGCCATCGAGTCGGGGCCTCCCGAAACGGCGGCGATCACCTTCTCCCGAGGTTCGATGAGACGGTGGGCGTCGATCCAGCCACTGACCTTTTCGATGCAACCCATGTGAGCGCGGTGTGAAGGATGGAATGCAACGGCTTGAATATAAATCTGGTGGCGGTGCAGGGACTCGAACCCCGGACACAGAGATTATGATTCTCCTGCTCTACCAGCTGAGCTACACCGCCACGCCCGGCAAATAGATTAAACGACTTGGGCTTCAAGTCAAGCGAAAAGCTCCCCGGGCCGGGCGGCGGCGATCGCGCCCGTCCGCCTCGCTGTCGCAGGATAGCTCACGCTGCGGCGGCCGGGGCGCGATCGCCCGAGACCCCGCGCGGCGGCTTCCCACAAGTCCCTTGCCTGTCTATCCCTATTCTGTTATAGATATTTGGTTCATCGTCTATTACGATACGGAGTTTGCCATGAATATCTTCACCGACGCAGACGCCGACATGGGTGTCCTGCGGGGCAAGACGATCGCGGTTCTCGGGTACGGGAACCAGGGGCGTCCGCAAACCCTCAATCTCCGGGAAAGCGGCCTCTCGGTGATCGTCGGAGCCCGCGAAGGGCGCGGCGCTTGGAAGAGGGCGAAAGAGGACGGACTCGCCGTGATGAGCCTCGCCGAGGCCGCCCGGCGCGCCGATATTCTCATGATGCTTCTCCCCGACGAGGTTCAGGGAGAGATTTTCAGGAATGAGATAGACGGCACGCTCCGCGCGGGCGCCGCCGTCTGTTTCGCGCACGGATTCGCCGTGGCCTTCGGCGAGATCAGGACCGAGCGGTACGATCTTCTGCTCGTGGCGCCGAAGGGGCAGGGGGAACGGCTTCGGGAAGCCTACCTCGAGGGGGACGGCATCCCGTGCCTCATTGGAATCGAGCGGGACGTCTCGGGGAGCGCGAGAGGCATCGCGCTCGCGCTCGCGCGGGGCCTCGGCTGCCTGAAGGCAGGAGGATTCGAGACGAGCTTCCGCGAGGAAGCGGTGAGCGACCTCTTCGGAGAGCAGGCGGTGCTGTGCGGCGGCGTGCCGGCCGTCATGAAACGCGCCTACGACGTTCTCGTGAGGCGCGGCTACAGCCCCGAAGTTGCGTACTTCGAATGCTTCCATGAGCTGAAGATCATCGTCGACCTTTTCACGAGGCTCGGCTTCTCGGGCATGCGGGACGTGATCAGCGGGACCGCGGCCTTCGGGAGCCTCGCATTCGGCGAGGATCTCATCGGCGAGGACGTCGAG
>JBGPBA010000169.1:0-4069 GCA_041481005.1 Candidatus Krumholzibacteriia bacterium
ACTCCAACCTTGCCGGCACGCCGCTGAGGGGATTCGGGGATTTCGCTACGAAGTCCGTTCAGATGCAGTGGGGCTGGGCGATCATGATCATCGGGGCTGCATTGATTGTTCTCGCGGCGTCAATGGCGGAGGCTCCCACCGCGGCCCCGCCGAAACCGGAGTAGGGCGAAATGTCATATCTCAGAATCGAGCCTCTCCTGGTGACGGCGCTTCCGTTTTTCTTTCTTATCGTCTTATTCGGCGGAGGCGCTCTCCTCCGGCGCAGAAACATCGACATGGACGGCGTGCCGCCCATTGACAAACGGCTTTATCTTCCGGCCAAGTACTCCATCGTCGTTCTGTGGGTCGCGATGGTTTCGCGCAGCTGGGGCGCCAACCTCTCATTCATGCGGGTGCCGGAGCCGTCGAGATGGGTCGCCCTCGCTCTGTGGGCGTTCGGATTTGCGCTTCTTTTCACGGGGCGATTCGGGCTCGGGGCGTCTTTCAGAATAGGCTCGGCTCGGGAGAAGACGGGACTCAGAACGAGCGGATTATTCCGGTTGAGCCGAAACCCGATGTACCTGGGGGTCTATTCCACGCTCCTCGCGTCTTTTCTCTACACGCTGAGTCCGATCGTTTTTGTGCTCGCGATATTCGTGGTGGCGGTTCATCACAAGATAGTGCTGGCGGAGGAGCAATTCTTGAGCGGCGTTTTCGGCGAAGAGTACGCGGATTACTGCCGTCGCGTGAGACGATATCTCTAGCGGGCTTGCGTTACGATCGGATTGATGAAGAATCGGGATAGCGGCGGCGAGTCGCCGCGATCATTCAAAAGGGGGTTCTTATGGCTGTGATGAAACACAAGCGCCTTGTTTTGGCGGCGCTCATCGTGGTCGTCGTGCTGATCGTGGTCGGGATCGCGGGACCGCGCGTGGCCGTGAAGGCTCTCAAGGCCAAGGTCGCGGCGGCACTCGGCCCCGGAAGCGAGGTCAGCGACATCCGCGTGAGCGGATCGAGCGTGAAGGTGGTGGGGCTGCGGATCAAGGGCCAGGCGGGCTGGCCCGCGACCGACGAGCTTCGAGCGGACGAGGTCGTCATTACCCCGAGCCTTCGAAGCCTCTTCTCGGGGCACTACCGCGTGAGCTCGATCACGATCGTCCGGCCCTATCTCTCGGCGTTTCGCACCAAAGAGGGGAAGTTCCTCGTCGCCCCCGGTCTGCAGCAGGGGTCGGCCGGCGCTTCGGGCGCCGCTTCGTCTCCGAGCGTGAGTATCGGGCGCATCACGCTCAAGGACGGCATCGTTGAGTTCTACGACGCCACGGTCGCCGAGCCGCCTCTCAAGATCGAGATCCAGAGGCTCGAGGCGATCGTCCACGACGTCAAGATCCCCGGTTTCGCGGGAAAGAGCAAGTTCGAGCTCAAGGGGATCGTGAAGGGAGTCGAGCACGACGGGCAGGTCGACATCTCGGGATGGGCCGAGCTCGGCACGAAGGACTCTGCCGTGGACACGCGGTTTCGCGGCGTGGACCTCGTCGTGCTCCAGGATTATCTCGTTAAGCCGGGCGAGAGGGGTGTTCACAAGGGCACCTTCGACCTCGACCTTCAATCGCGCGTGGCGAAGAACCGGCTCGACGCGCCCGGGAAAATGATGATCTCGGATTTCGAGCTCGAGCCGGCGGAGGGCAAGCTCGGCACCTTCATGGGCCTTCCGCGCGATGCCGTGATGGCCTTCCTCACGAGAAACGGAAACAAGATCAAGGTCGAATTCGTGCTCGAAGGAGACGTCAATAATCCCAAGTTCTCTTTCAACCAGTCCTTCCGCGAGAATCTGGCGTTGTCGCTGGCGAAGGCCGTCGGGGTCAACCTCGGCTCGCTGGCAAAGGACGTGGGCGGACTGGGACAAAAGGGCGGGCAGGCGGCCGGGCAGGCGGCGAAGGGCGCCGGGGGCTTCCTGCAGGACCTTATCGGGGGCAAGAAGAAGCACTAACAGAGGAGGTAGTGTCATGATGAAAAGATGTGTTTTGATCGCGGTTCTCATGCTTTTCGCGGCCGTTCAGCTCGAGGCACAGGGCCTGTTTATCGGTCCGCAGGGAGGTTATGAAAAGGCCCGCGATGCCGATGAAGGGAAGCTCATGGGCGGGGTTGCGCTGCGGCTCAAGCTGCCCTTCGCCCTCGGTGCGGAGGCATCCATCAATTACCGTCAGGATAAGTTCGGTGACGGCGCCGTGACGGTCAGGAGCTGGCCGGTGATGGTGACCGGCATGTTCTATCCGATTCCCATTGTCTATGGGGCAATAGGCGCCGGCTGGTTCAATACGACCATCGATTTCGACGAGAGCAAGTTCCCGGCGAACACCGTTCATGACCAGACGAAGCAGCAGTTCGGGTACCATTTCGGCGCCGGCCTCGAGCTGCCTTTGGGGCCGACCATCAAGCTGACGGGTGACATTCGCTACGTCTTCCTGAATTACAAGTTCGAGACGATACCCGGCGGGGATGACGTGAAAAGCAACTTCTACGTCGTCACGGTCGGGCTTCTCTTCAAGTTGATGTAGCCCCAGGGGCGCCGAGGTTCGCGGGTGGCAGCGCATACGATAGAGGTCAATCGCGCGCCCGTGGGAGGCATGGCATGGCTGAGAAGAAAACGCGTATCGAAGAGTTCGAGGTGAACGGCGACAAGCTGCTCGAGACGGTGAAGAGAATCGTTCACGAGGGCAACATCCGCCGCATCACGATCAAGGACAGCGACGGAAAATCTCTCATCGAGGTGCCTCTGACGTTCGGTGTCGTCGGGGCCGTTCTTCTGCCCGTGTGGGCGGCGATCGGAGCGCTCGCGGCGCTCGTGACCCGCTGCACGATCGTCGTGGAGAGGACGGAAGACTGAGCTGGAGTTCCGTAGAATTTCTTTAAGCAATTGAGAGGAGGACACAATGGCAGGAAAAGCGAACCCCATCAATTACGTCGAGATTCCCGTAACCGACTTTAAGAGAGCGAAGACGTTCTACGAAGGCGTGTTCGGGATCAAGCTGGGGATCATGGAATACATGGGGATGAAGATGGCTGCATTCGGTACGGGGATGACCGCCTTGGGGGCGCCCGGCTCCATCGTCAAAGGAAAGGGCTACAAGCCATCGCGAAACGGCGTCGTCGTGTATTTCAGCGTGAAGGATATCAAGGGAACGCTGGCCAAGATCACGAGGCGCGGCGGCAAGACCCTCCTACCGAAGACGAGCATCGGGGAGTGGGGCTTCATCGCGCACTTCCTGGACTGCGAGGGGAACCGAATCGCGCTTCATTCGATGAAGTAGCCGGAGCCCGAACGACGGACGCCTCGAGTTCATGCGGAGGATTCCGTGGCCCGGCCGCGGGGGAAATATCGCTTGCGAGCCGGGCCGCCAGCTCCGATCGGCGATGATCGGCGAGCGGCGGCTCGGCGCGGCCGACGTCGAGCACAAGCGAACGACCCCGATGTTCTTTCCGAAGCCCCGTCGCGCGCGGCAGTATCCGTGATTGACGAGAATCACCCCCCGTGGTATATTCCCCCCAATTTAAAAGTTACCTGGTGTCACTGTGTCAATGGGACTCCCGCGGGAGTCTGCGGGCTTTTATCCGGGAGGGACCCGATGAGGGCACTTCAGAGATACCGGATTCATCTCGGGACGGCGGCGTTCATCCTTCACCGCCTCGCCGGTCTCGGGCTGATCCTCTACCTGCTTCTCCACGTCTGGGTGATTCACCATCTCATCAGCGGCAAGGAGAGCTTCAACGCCACGATGGAGCTCTTCAACACCCCGCTCTTCAAATTCTTCGAGGTCGGCCTCGTCGGCATCATCTTCTATCACCTGTGGAACGGTCTCAGGGTGACGGTCATCGACATGGGAATCCTCGTCGAGCGGCAGAAGGCGCTCTTCGGGGTGGCAGTGGTCCTCTGGCTCGCGACCTGGGGAGTCGTCGGCTACGCGATGCTGACGAAGGTCGGCGGCCTCCTCGCCGCGGTCGCGCGGCTCGGAGGGGGGTGGGCGTCATGACGTACCGTGAGGACGCGACATCGGGCGGCACCCTGCTCTGGTTCTTTCAGAGGGTGACGGGG
>JBGPBA010000170.1:0-4036 GCA_041481005.1 Candidatus Krumholzibacteriia bacterium
CCGACTCGTCAGAGGTAAAGAGGATCTCCGTCCCGCCGGCGAGAATGACTTGGTCGTTATCGTTGCCCGGCGTCGAGATGAGAAGCCTTTTCTGGCCGTCCGCGAGGTCCACGGCCCAGATGTCGCTGTCCGTCACATGCACGTTGCTCTCGGCACGCAGATCGACGCCCGACATCCGCTCGACCCCCGCGCTGTCGGGAAGGAAAACCGGCTGGGCCGCCGGCATCGGGTACCGGACGTAGGCGACGCTCTGCCCGTCGGGGAACCACGTCGGATTCTCCTCATCCTCTCCATCGTTCGTGAGCCGGGAGAAGGCCTCCGAGCCGAGATCATAAAGGAACAGATCGGTCTGCCCCTTCAACGTTCCCACAACGACGATCTTGTCTTCCTTCGGCGACCAGCCGGGGCTCATGAAGAAATCGAGCGGCAGCGCGATCTCGCGAAGCACCTTGGCCTTCGCGACCGACATGACGAAGAGCTTGTCGCGCCCGTGCGACTTCGCCACGAACGCGATGCGGGAGCCGTCGGGGCTCCAGCTCAGGTTCGAGTTCATGCTCCGGATCGTCTCGAACCTCGTCGAGAGCGAGCCGATGAGGAGCTTCTTCTCGATCTTGCCGGTGAGGGAATTCATGAGGTAGATCCCGTCGAGCCCCTTGCGGTCGGAGTAGAAGAGAATGTGCTCCCCGTCGGGCGAGAACACCGGCTTCGAGTTGAGGAAATGGTGCTGCTTCATGTGATCGGTGAGGCGGCGACCGTAGAACTCCGCTTCCTTCTTGTCGGCGTAAAGCGGCCAGAATCTCCGCCGCATCGCCTTTTGCCAATCGCGGCTCAGCTCGGTCGATGAAAGCCCGACCGAGCTCTGGAGCGCCAAGCTTATCGACCCGCGCTGGTTGCGAAGGTGATCCATAATCTCGTTGACCTTCCCCGGGCCGTACGTCTCGTTCAGGTAGAAGATGGCGGCCTGGCCGGCCTTGTACGCCATGTAGCCGTCGGCCTGATCGAGATCGGGGAGGTAATCGAACACCGTCGCGTCCCGCATGAACATCTCGGCCATCCCGTCGAACCCGACCGAGTAGTACTCGGCGAGCCCTTCGGCGAACCAAAGGGGAATCGGGAAGAGGAAGTTCCGGGAGAAGACCGACCGGAGCAAGCTTCCGTAGACGATGTCGAAGGTGAAGATATGGACGAGCTCATGAACCGCCGTATGGACGTAGTCGTCGTCGAGGCCGCCGTACTGAAGCACCATCCTCTTCCGAAGCGGCTCCGTGAACGCCTGGACCGCCTCCGGAAGGAGATCCGAGGCGACGTTCGTCTGCTCGAAATCGGAATGGCTCCCGTAGACGATGACGGGGACGCGCCACATCACCTGGTGCGAAAAATCTTTCGCGAGCTTGTCGTAGCCGTGCTCGAGGATGACCCCGGTCCGAGCCGCGAGGCCGCGGTAGCCGTCCGTGAAGTGAATGTCGAAATGCGGAGTGACGAGGACGTTCCAGTGGAACAGCTTATACTGGACCTTGTTCTTCCCGAACCATTCCTCCTGCGCCGAGGCCGTCCCCACGGCGGACCATACGACGCCAAGAGCGAGGAGCACCACAAGCGACGCTTTCAGGCCCGTTTGTCTCGATGCTATCTTCCGTCTGCTCGGTTTCATCATTCTCCGTTCACCATAAATGTGCCTCACACAGCCGCCGACCGCAAGCCATTTTCGGGCCCGACGCAGGCGCTAGAACTCCCAGCGCAGCTGGAGCTTCACGTTAATTTCATCGGAGCTCCCCGGGCTCTTCCCCTGGAGAACCTGGTCCGAGTACCGGATGACCTCCGAGCTGATGAGAAAAAGATCGCTGATCCGGTATTCGACGTCGATCTCGCGGGCCGTCGATATTGAAAGTCCCTGCTTGTACTTGACGTAGAGACCCTGCGAGATGTATTTGCTCACCGCCACTTTCGTTTCGTTGATGTTGAGCGCTCCCGTCGACGCGGTCACGGTCCGCGAGGGCGACTCGAGCTCGATCGTGACCCCTTCCATCTCGGCGTTGAGAACCCGCTCGAGGTAGTTCGTGGCGAGGTTCTGCGCCGTGCCCGCCGCGCTCCAGCTCGTCCCCTGCCTATCCGGAGAGTTGACGATGCCGCCCCCGAGCATCTTCCAGATATCGGTCTCGCTGTAGCCCGGATCCTCGTGCCGAAGCGTAAGCTTCGGCTGCAGGTCGTCCTGGTGCCATTGGATCGTGAGGTAAATCTTCCTCCCCTCGGGGTCCCGCGTCTCGGCTTCGATGTCGGTGACAGGACGGAACCCGCCCGCCTGCACGAATTGAAGCTTTCCCGAATCGATCTGGAACTTGTTGTTGTAGAGAGTGTACCACCCGCGAACGAGATCGAGCTCGCCCCGCACGTACGTCCCCTTGTTGTCGTGGTAAACCGTGATGTTGCCTTTCAGCTCGACCCGCGCGTCGGCGGTCTTGATCCACGTATTCCCCGGGATCTTGAGGTCGACGGCCGCGAGGAAGGACGGAGGCTCGAGCGTCTCCCCGGCGGTCGGCGACGAAATAGTGGCGAGATCGTAGTAGATTTCGGACTGATTCACCTCGCACGATCCGGCGATGACGGGCAGCACCCTGCCCTCCTCGACCGACGTGCCGACCGTGAGGTTTCCGCTTACGATCGCCAGCACGTTCGGAATGCTCTCAGTCACGAACTGGTCGAGATGGATCCTGAGATTGTACCGGGCCGGCTTCCATCCCGTGAGGGCGATGGAACCGCCGCAATCGAAGGTCCCTTTCTTGCCCTCTTTCCCCGCGAGCCCCGATATCGTCACGAGAGAGTCCTCGAGAACGATGCGCGCATTCACCTGCGAGTACCGCTCCTCCATCCCGGAGAGCCTGCAGCTCACGTTGGAGAGCCCGAGCTCGCCGCGGAGGTGCGGATCGGCGACGGTGCCCGTCACCGAGAGCCGCACGGAGAAGTCTCCCGAGCCCTCGGCCACGAAATCCGTGATGTCGGGAATCCGCGAGAAATTGCCGTCGGGTACGTCGAGCTCGAGCGAGAGCGGACCGCCGCGCTCGAGCCCGTAGAAGAACGGGGCCTCGACGAGCGGGATCGTCCCATGAAACGTTCCCCGCTGGGCTTCGGATATGTGGATCACGCCGTCGAGGGTGAGCGCCCTGGCCCGTATCTTGGCGCTGCAATCGATGACGGGGATCGTGACCGACGAAACGCCGAGCCCCGAGATCGTCCCTGCGAGCTCGAGGCCCGGGTGGGCGAGGGAGTCCTGGAGCGAGAAGATCCCGCTGAATCTCCCCGCGCTGAAGGTCCGATTACCGGCCATGCCGAGAAGCAGCGGGAGCACGAGGTTCCGGCACGAGGCGCTCACGCTCACGCGGGCGTCCCGAATCCCATCGCCCGGATGCTTCACGAGGTCGAGCAGCGACACCCCGGACAGCTCCCCGCTCATGCGCAGGCGACCCGACGGGGACGACACGAGGAATGAATCGATCACCGCGCGCTTCGCCGCGTAATCGAGGCGACATCGCAGAGAGTCGATGACGAGGGTGTCGACGAGGCCGCCGTCGATGCCGATCTCGAGACTCACGTCGGGATCTTTGAGATTTCCGCGGCACCTGAGCATTCCACGCGCCGTGCCGCCGACCGGCTTCGAGACGAGCGAGGCCCGGTTGAAAAGGTCGAGGGAGAGCCCCTCGAAGCCAACCTCGGCGTCGAGCGTGTTCGCCCGCTCCCTGAACACCCCGTGCCCGTGCACCGTCCCCGCCGGCGAGCGGAGCTCGAGGTCATCGAAGCGGGCGGCGGTATCGCTCACGAGAACGGCGAACCGGCCGGCGCCCGTCCATTTCTCGCCGAGCGCGTCGATCGAGAGCTCGCTCACGTGAAGCGCGTCAAAGGCTCCTTCCTTCCTCACGTCCCCGACGGCCGTCGCGAGAAAGTTCTCGCGCGAGAGGGTGACGTTCTTGATCTTCGTCACCGCACCGTCGAACTCGGTGGAGACGACGAGCCCCGTGAACTCCGCCGGGCCGATCTCGCATCC
>JBGPBA010000171.1:0-4020 GCA_041481005.1 Candidatus Krumholzibacteriia bacterium
ACGACGTCTACGCCCAGCGGATCAACTCGGCCGGCACGGTCCAGTGGACGGCCAATGGCGTGGCCATATGCGATGCCGCGCGCAATCAGACAAACCCGGTTCTCGTCGCCGACGGGGCCGGGGGAGCGATCATCGCGTGGGAGGATCAGCGCATCGACACCGACTATGACGTCTACGCGCAGCGGATCAACGCGAGCGGGGTCACCCAGTGGCTCGTCGGGGGCAAAAAGGTATCGGCCGCGATCAACAACCAGATCTCCATACAGATCGTCTCCGACGGCACGCAGGGCGCGATACTCGCGTGGACGGATTACCGCACGGCGACCAACTCCTGGGACATCTACGCCCAGAGGATCGACAAGTGGGGCTATTGGGGCCGCCCGGAGCCGGTGATCACCGCGGCGGCGGACGTGCCGCATGACGAGGGCGGCCGGGTCGCCGTGACGTGGACACAGTCGCGGCTCGATGCCTACCCGGAGCAGCAAATCGTGAAGTACACGATCTGGCGGAGCACCGACGACCTCAAAACCTGGACGCTTCGCGACAGCATCGACGCATACTACCTCGACAGCTACATGTGTACCGCCGCGACGACTGCGGACTCGAGCTCCCTCAATCAGGCGTGGCAATGGTTCAAGGTAAGAGCCAAGACGCTCGACGAGAGTTACTGGTGGGAATCGAAGCCGATGCGGGGACATTCAGTCGATAATCTCGCTCCGGGGATGCCCGGAGCGCTTGCCGCGGAAGCGAGGCATGCGCCTGAGGGACTCGGGCTTACCTGGGCCGCGAACGCCGAACCGGATCTCGATCATTACGCGGTGTACCGGGGAGTAGGCGCCGATTTCGCGCCGGCGACGGGGAATCGCATCGCGTCGCCGACCGAGGCGCTCTGGTTCGACGGCGATTGGCGCTGGAACGGCGGGTTCTGCTACAAGGTCTCGGCGATCGACGCACACGGGAACGAGAGCGCCTTCGCGCTCGTCACGCCGGACAATCTGAGCGGCGCCGGCGAGCAGACCGCGCCGGCGTCGAGCTTCCTGGGGCAGAACTTCCCGAACCCGTTCAATCCGGTGACGAAGATCGTCTTCGGGCTCAAAGAGCCCGCGGCCGTTTCACTGCGCGTCTATGACGCGGCCGGACGCCTCGTGGCCGTTCTCGTCGAGGGCGGCCGAGCGGCGGGGACCCACTCGGAGATCTGGGACGGCAGGGACGTGAGCGGCCGGGCCGTGTCGAGCGGAATCTATTTCTACAAGCTCACCGCCGGGCAATTCGAGCAGACGAGAAAGATGATTCTTCTGCGGTAGGTTCAAAACGAGAGGGCGCAGGGGGGAGAAGCGAGACGAGAGAAGCTCGCTTCTCCTTCATTTTGTTGCAGATGGAGTAATTTCCGACCATGGGCCCAATCGACGCGTGCTGTGGACCGTTGACACTTTTTCTACGTTTGCTATATACTAATCCTTAAATTATTCTGGAATTGGCGGGCCCTCGGCCTCCTCGAGAAGAGGCGACGGAGAGGGTGGTGTTCTTGTCCATGAACCCGGGAGGAGCGTGAGAATGGCCAAGGAAAAAGTCGCGATGAAGAAGCTCAATTTCGGACCGCGTCGGGGCGTCTACATTGAAATCGGCGCCGACATCGACAAGTTCCCGATCCCTGACGCCACCCTGAAAATGTACGAGGACTACGATCTCGTCTACCGCACGCTGTGCGGCATTCTCTACAACTTCGTGCCCATGTCCGGGCACCCGGGCGGGAGCATCTCGTCGGGTCGCCACGTGGCGGGGATCCTTTTTCACGTTCTCGACTATGATATCGGCGATCCCGAGAGGGCCGACGCGGACATCATGTCGTATGCGGCGGGCCACAAGGCGATGGGGCTCTATGCCATGTGGGCGCTCCGAAACGAGGTCGCACGGATCGGTCGCCCGGGCCTCCTGCCGAAGGAGCACAAGTTCCAGCTAAGGTTCGAAGACCTCCTCGGCTTCAGGCGCAATCCGACGCAGGACACGCCGCTCTTCGCCAAGTTTCACGCGAAGGCTCTCGACGGGCATCCGACCACGCAGACGCCGTTCGTCAAGCTCTCGACCGGTGCGTCGGGCGTCGGCGTGGGCTCGAGCTTCGGTCTCGGCTTCGGCGCGATGGACACCTACGGCGACAAGGCGCCGCTCGTTCAAATCACCGAGGGGGAGGGCGGAATGACTCCCGGACGAGTCGCTGAAGCCCTTGCCACGGCGGCGACGGCCCAGCTGTGGAACATCAAGTTCCACGTCGACTGGAACCAGGCGTCGATCGATTCGAACAGGGTCTGCCGCGACGGGGACAAGCCGGGCGACTACGTCCAGTGGAATCCGCTCGACCTCTGCTACCTCCACGATTGGAACGTGATCTACGTCGAGAAAGGGCACGACTTCAGGCACATCCTCGCCGCCCTCGAGGTGGCGAAGGAGCGCATCAACGATCAGCCCACGGCGATCGTCTACCGCACCGTCAAAGGGTGGCAGTACGGAATCGAGGGGCGGAAATCGCACGGCGCGGGGCACAAGTTCTGTTCGCCCGATTACTGCACGACGCTCGACCCCTTCGAGGAGCGCTTCGGCGTGACCTTCCCGGAGTTCGAGGGCAAGCCGACGCCCGCGGCCCTCGAGCAGAACTACTGGGACACGCTCGTGGTCGTCCGCAAGGCGCTCGAGGCGAACCGCGAGCTCTGCGGATTCTTCTCGGGACGCCTCGAGGACGCGAAGAAGAGGCTCGGCGCGCTCGGCCGCGCGAAGCGTCCGAACTGCCCCGACCTCGGCGTCATCTACACCGACAAAGTGAAGGTGGATGAGGTCCCGTCCGAGTGCACGTATCAGGTCGGCGCCCAGGTGACGCTGCGCGGGGCGCTCGGCGACGCGCTCAACTACCTCAATAAGCAGTCGAAGGGCGCATTCATCGGCGCCTCGGCCGACCTCCTCGAATCGACGAGCATCTCGCACCTCGCGAAGGGTTTCCCCGAGGGGCTCTACAACGCCGTCACGAACCGCGACGCGCGCCTCATCGCGTGCGGCGGCATCTGCGAGGACGCCATGGGGGCATTCATGGCGGGGGTCGCCACGTACGGCACGAACGTCGGCGCGGGCTCCTCGTACGGCGCGTTCATCGCGGCGCTCGAGCACATCGCGGCGCGCCTCCACGGGATCGGACAGCAGGCGAGGCGGCACGCATTCGGCTCGCCGTACCACACGTTCATCATCGTCTGCGGCCACGCGGGGCTGAAGACCGGCGAGGACGGCCCGACGCACGCCGACCCGCAGCCGCTTCAGCTGCTGCAGGAGAATTTCCCCGGCGACGTCATGATCACGCTCACCCCGTGGGACCCGCGCGAGCTCTATCCGCTCACCGTCGAGGCACTGAAGAAGCGGCCGGCGGTGCTCGCCCCCTTCGTCACGCGTCCGAACGAGCTCATCCTCGACCGCGAGAAGCTGAGTCTCCCGCCCCCGGCGGCGGCGATCACGGGCGTGTACGCCCTGCGGAAGGCGGACAAAGCCGCCGGGAAGCCCTATCATGGCACGCTTGTCCTCCAGGAGAGCGGCGTGACATGCACCTTCCTCGCCGACGTTCTCCCGCGCATGGACGAGGCGGGCCTCAACATGAACGTCTACTACGTGTCGAGCGCCGAGCTCTTCTCGATGCTCCCCGAGAAGGAGCAGGAGAAGATCTTCCCGAGCGCGCTCATGGCCGAGTCGATGGGAATCACCGGCTTCACTCTGCCGACGATGTACCGCTGGATCACGTCGAAGGCGGGGCGCACACACACGCTGCACGCCTTCAGCAAGGGGCACTACCTCGGAAGCGGACAGGCGCCCAAGGTTCTCGAGGAGGCGGGGCTCCACGGCGAAGGTCAGTGGCAGGCGATCAAGAAGTACGCGGACACGATGACGCGGAAAGCCAAGTAGCATTCAGCCCGGAGGGTGTTCGCCTCCGGAGCAGGCTCGGAAGCGCCAATGCTCCGTCGGCGGACACCCTCCGGGCACATATGGAGA
>JBGPBA010000172.1:0-4015 GCA_041481005.1 Candidatus Krumholzibacteriia bacterium
CAAGAGTTCTGTATTTAGGGGGCTTTCGTGAAACAAGAGTTCAGGAAGCGCGTCGTCTCGATCGCGGGGATCGACCCGATCAAGCTCCTCGGGATCGGCGACCGAAACCTTCGACTCCTCGAGGAGCATTTCGACGAGCGGATCGTCGTTCGCGGGGACGAGATCACGATCTCGGGCTCCCCGAAGCGCGTCGAGCAGCTCACCCGCGCGATCGAGCACCTCGTCGAGATCGCCGGGACCGGGCGCAGCGTCACCGACGCCGACGTCCTCGCCGTCATTCGCGGCGGGCGCCCCGAGGTCGAGCAGATATCGAAGCTCGGAGACGAGGTCGTTTTCTACTCGCCGACGAAGCGCCGCGGGGTCGTTCCGCGGAGCATACACCAGCGCGAGTACGTCGACGCGATCAGGCGCTACGACGTCGTATTCGGCATCGGCCCGGCGGGGACGGGCAAGACGTACCTGGCGATCGCGTGCGCGCTCGATGCGCTGAAGCGGGGCGAGATCGAGAAGATATTCATCTCGCGTCCGGTCGTCGAGGCGGGGGAAAACCTCGGGTTCCTCCCCGGCGACATGCAGGAGAAGATCGAGCCGTACCTTCGTCCCATTTTCGACTCGCTGCGCGACATGATCGGTCAGGAGCGCGTGGTCAAGATGCTCGAATCGGGCGTGCTCGAGATCGCGCCGCTCGCCTACATGCGCGGCCGCACGCTCAACGGCGCGTTCGCCATCCTCGACGAGGCGCAGAACAGCACGATCGGACAGATGAAGATGTTCCTCACGCGGCTCGGCGAGAGCTCGAAAGCGATCGTCACGGGGGACGTCACGCAGATCGACCTCGCGGAGCCGGAGCGCTCGGGGCTCGTCGCGGTCAAGGACATCCTCGAGGGGATCGAGGGGATCGGGTTCGTCACGTTCGGCGAGGAGGACGTGGTCAGGCATTGGCTCGTGAAGAAGATCATCAGCGCGTTCACGCGCAGCGAGGCGAGGCACTCGAAGCGCCGCGGAACGACACCACACGCGCCGGCCGCCGCGGGCGAAGCGGGGGCGAATCCCGGCGCGTCGTCGGGGGACGTCGATGAGTGATCGGGTTCCGAGCGTGGCCGCTCGTGCGCAGCACCCCGAGCCTCGTCCCGGCGGCGCTTTCACGACGCTCCGCCGCGTCGGGCGGGGCGTGCGGCTCCCGGCTCTCTACCTGTGCCTCTTTCTCGCGCTCTCCCTCATCCTGTTTCCCCCGGTCCAGAAGACGAAGAGCATCCCGTTCAAGGAAGGGGACGTGGCGGAGGTCGACGTCGTCGCCCCGTTCTCCTTCGTCGTTCCGCTCGGCGATCATGACGTCGAGATGACGCGCGCACAGGCGGCGGTCGACGTTCCGCCGGTCTACGTGCGCAGCGACGTCGCGACGGCGCACCTCTCGGAGGACCTCCGGAGCTTTTTCGACCGCGTCGGCCAGATCGCTTCGCGGGAAGGCGTCTCGATGAGCGAGCGCGTCTCGCTCCTGAAGCAGTACGCGCCCGATCTGAAGCGCGAGCCGGTCGAGCTCTTTCTCGACCCCGGCATCCGGGCGAAGATGCTCAAGGAGAGCCTTCGCGTGCAGCAGTCGTTCCTCGATCGCGGGATCGTCAACGACGCCACCGCGCTGCGGCACCGCGATTACCCGCGCATCACCGTTCTCGCCCAGGGGGAGGAGAGCCTGCTGCCGACCTCGCTCCTCATCGATCAGAGCGAGCTCGAGCCGCTCGTCACCGCCGAGGCGAGGCGCGCTTTTCCCGGGAACGGGAAAGCCGAGCGTCTTTTCTACGCCGTCGTGCGATCGCACCTCGTGCCGAACCTCGCGTACGACGCGGACGGGACGCGGGAGCGGCGCGAGGAGGCGATGCGGAAGGTCGGGCGGTCGTTCACCGTCACGAAGAACGAGCGGATCGTCGTGAAGCACGACAAGGTGACGCGGAGCCAGATCGCCGTCCTCGAGACGATGGAGGATAAGCGGGTCGAGATGCAGCTCGCCACCTCGTACGGGAAGCGCCTCTGGCTCTATTTCGGCAAGGGGCTCCGCGTGGCGGTTCTGCTCCTGCTGCTCGGCCTCGCCCTGCGGCGGTTCCAGCCGCGGATCGTCGCCGAGCCCGTCGCGCTCTCCCTCGCCTTTCTCGTCCTGACGATCTACCTCGTCCTGACCGCGGTCGTCCTGCGCATGAGCGCGCTCGATCCGCACCTGATCCCGGTCGTCTTCGTCTCCCTCGTGGCGACCTCCTGCTTCGGCGTCGGCGCGGCCGCCATCCTGACGCTCTTCGCCGCGCTCCTGCTCGTGACGCACACGAACCTTCCCGCTTCCTACGCCTTCCTGGCGATCCTCGCGGGAACCGCCGCGATGATCAGCATCGCGCATCTTCGGGAGCGTCGGCACTTCTATACGATCTTCCTCTACGTGTCGGCCGCGTACGTCGTCGGGATCGCGGGGTTCGGCATCACCGAGGGGATCTCGCTCCGGGGGTTCGTCTCCTCGTCGGCGTTCGCCGTCGCGAACGCGCTCGGGTGCACGCTCGTCGTGATGTTTCTCCTGCCGATCTTCGAATCGCTCTTCGGGGTGACGACGAATTTCACCCTCATGGAGCTGAGCGACCTCAACCGGCCGCTTCTGCGGCGCCTCGTCCTCGAGGCCCCGGGGACCTACCACCATTCCCTCATGGTCGGCAATCTGGTCGAGGGCGTCGCCGCGCAGGTGGGGGCGAACGGGCTCCAGGCGCGCGTCGGCGCGTACTACCACGACATCGGAAAGCTGGCGAAGCCCGAGTATTTCTTCGAGAACAAGGGGGATCGCGACAACAAGCACGAGAAGCTCGCCCCGTCGATGAGCGCGCTCATCCTCGGCTCGCACGTGAAGGACGGGATCGAGCTCGCCCGGCGCGAGAAGCTTCCGGGAATCGTCGTCGACGCGATCCAGGAGCACCACGGCACGACGGTCATGGCCTTTTTCTACCAGAAGGCGCTCGAGTACGACTCGCGCGACAGCGTCAACGTCGATGATTTCCGGTATCCGGGACCGCGGCCGCGCTCGAAGGAGACCGCGCTCATCATGCTCGCCGATTCCGCCGAAGCGGCGGTCCGCTCGCTCAAGGACCCGACGCCGCCCCGGATCAGGGCGATCGTCCAGCGCATCTTCGAGGCGCGGATGAACGACGGCGAGCTCGACGACTGCCGGCTCACGCTCCTCGACATCGCGGTGATCCGCGAGACGTTCATACAGCTCCTCACCGGGATCTTCCACGCGCGGGTTCCCTATCCGTCGCAGGAATCGATCGAGGGGGGCGGGCCCGGGGGTGGACCGTGAGGATCGTCGTCGGCGCAGGCCCGCGCGTCGCGGGTCGGCGCTCGTTCGAGCGGTTCGGATCGCTTCTCGAAAGCGTCGGCTCGGGGTGGCGCCCCGCGAACGCCGTCGTCGAGGTGAACCTCGTCGGCGAGCGTCGGATGGCGCACCTCAACCGCACCTACAAGGGGCGCCGAGGCGCGGCCGAGATACTGACCTTCCCGTATCCGGCCGAGCGGGGGCAACGTGCGGCGGAGCGTCCGGTCGGCGAAATCTGCCTGTGTTGGACGCGGCTCCGCCGCGGCGCGGCGGCGGCGGGCGTGTCGGAGCGAAGCTACGTCCTGAGGCTTTTCGTTCACGGCGTCGTGCACCTGCGGGGATATCGCCACGACACCGCCGCCGCGGAAGCGCGCATGGAGGCGGTCGAAAAGCGAATCCTCGCCGCGCGCCTCTCGGGGCGCGAGCTCAAGCGGCTGTTCTTGTGAAGCGCGGACGCGCCGAGGTCCGCGCGTCCGGCTCGTGAGGGTCTATGATCGTCACTCTCGTGATAGCGCTCGTGGCGCAGTTCCTCATCGCCGTGGGGTTCGCCTCGTTCGGCATCACCGCGCGCGAGCACGTCGAGAAGGCGTTCCCGGAGAGCCTCCGGTGGAGCGCCGTCGCCCGGCTCATGCACCGGGGCCGGCTCCACCTCATGCTCGCGCTCCTCGGGCTCGA
>JBGPBA010000173.1:0-4011 GCA_041481005.1 Candidatus Krumholzibacteriia bacterium
ACCTCGAGGATGGGGTTCCCGGTGACGTAGATCCGCTCTCCCGCGATCCCCTCCCGCAGCAGGTTGGAACGGCTGCGCTCCGTGTATGGCATGAGTACGTCGCTCGAATGGTCGATGATTCTTCGGTTGACCTCCTCCGGCACGCGGTCGTCATAGCACCGATTCCCCGCCTCCATATGGAACACGGGGATTCCCATCCGCTTGGCGACGATCGCGGTGAGGGCGCTGTTCGTGTCGCCCAGTACGAGCAGGCGATCGGGTTTCTCGCTCTCGAGCACCTTCTCGCTGGCGGCGAGGATATGCCCGATCTGCTCGCCGAACGCCTCGGCGACGACCCCGAGATAGTGGTCGGGCTTGCGCACCCCGAGCTGATCGAAAAAAATGTCGCTCAAGAGGGGGTCGAAATTCTGCCCCGTGTGGACGAGGACGTGCGAGCACAGCGCGTCGAGCCGCTCGATCACGATGCTGAGACGGATGATCTCGGGACGCGTTCCCAGAATGGTCAATACCTTCATCGCAGAAGCTCCCCCTCGATGACTGGATTGTCCTCGGGCATCAGGCGGCGCTGCTTGAGCATGCACCGCGTCTCTTCGAGCGTCATGATCTCGTCGGCCGAGCTGTACTCTTTGGCGAGAACGCCCGAGCCCTGCCGCTCGTCGCGGATCTCGGGAAGCATCGGGAAAATGACATACCACCTGCCGCGCTCGATCGTCCGGTGACATTCTTCCTCGCTCACCAGTATCTCGTGTATCTTCTCCCCCGGCCGAATGCCGGTGATGACGACCTTTATCGCCCGATCCCCGATCAGGGCGGCGGCGACGTCGACGATCCGCGCCGACGGCGCGTGCGGAACGTAGGTCTCGCCGGCGGCTGCTTCCGAAACGGCCGCGAAGACGGTATCGACCGCGTCGTCGAGGCTCAACAGGAATCGCGTCATCTCCGGCGTCGTGATCGTGACGGGCCCCCCGCGCTTGATCTGGTCGTGGAAGAGCGGGATCACCGAGCCTCGCGAGGCGAGCACGTTCCCGTACCGAACGCAGATGAACCGGGTGCGTCTGCATCGCATGTTTCCCTGGATGAAGACGCGTTCCTGTATCGCCTTCGTCATGCCCATGACGTTCACGGGCTTGCACGCCTTATCCGTCGACACGCCCACCACCGTCTCGACGGGCAGGTCGTGCTTCTGGATCGCGCGCACGATGTTCTCGGCACCCTCGATATTCGTGCGCACCGCCTCGAACGGGAAGTACTCGCACGTGGGCACCTGTTTCATCGCGGCGGCGTCGATCGCGATATCCGCGTCGCGGAGCACCGACGCCACGCTGTCGATATCCCGCACGTCTCCGATGCGGAACTCGAGCATCTGCTGAAAATTGCGGTAAATGACCTCGTCGGTCGCCGCGGCGCGATGCTGGTACTCCATTCGCATGAAATGCTGTTTCGCCTCGTCGCGGGAAAAGACGATGACCTTCGCGGGGTTTCCCATCTCGCCGCCCAGGATGCGGTGCACGAGCACCTTCCCCAAAGACCCGGTTCCGCCGGTCACCAGTACTCGCTTCGCCTCAAACGGTCGCATGCAGCCTCCTCCATTCGTCATACGGCGTCGGGTCTTCGGCCAGCTGCCGGACCATCTCGTCCCATTCCGGCATTCGGTAGCCCGTGGCGGCCGCGAATCGATCCGCCCTGAGGCTCCGGTCGCACGGCGGGTCGTCGTACGGCTCGATCTGCACGTCCAGCCCCATCGCGTCCCTGATCTTCACGAGGAGCCCGAGCTTGCTGATCGGCGGGCTCGCGACCTGATACACCCCGGACAGCTCGGGATGGCGCTCGATCACGTCACCCATGATCCTTGCCATCACCTGCGTCGGAAATCCCGTATAGATGCTGTTCTTGTATCCTCGGACCTTCCCGCCGCGGTTCGAGAGGAACCATTCGAGAAGGGCGCTCTGCTTGAGAAAATCCCTGCCGAAGATGGACGTTCGGATCGTCAGGCAGCCGGGCCCCGCGACCTCGCCGAGGTACTTCGTGCGCCCGTAGAGGTCTTCCGCGTCCGATACGTCCTCCTCCGTGTAGTTCCCCTTCTTCCCGCTGAACACGCAATCGGTGCTGAGGTGGATCATCCGCGCGCCCGCCGCGGCGCACAGCCGCGCGAGCCGATGCGGAAAGAGCGCGTTCAGGGAAATGCTCAGGATCGGGTCGGACGCCTCCGCGACCTGCTTGATGATGCCGATGCAGTTGATGACCCACGCGGGCCTGAGCCTGCGCACGATTTCTTCCACCGTCTCGAACTCGAGCGCGTTCACGCCGCCGTGCGTCCGCGCCTCACCCGCGTACATGGGGAACGTCCGCCAGAGCCCCCGATCTTCAAGAAAGGTCGCGTGCGTCTCGAACCTCGACGAAAGCACCTGAAAGGCCTTGTGGCCCATCATTCCCTCGCCACCGAGGATCAATATGTTCATTGCTGGAACCTTCATTCCCCGTCGCCGGGCGCGCCCCGAACACGCGGGACCCGTCGTCGCGCGATTCAAGACCTTGATTTTCTATTATATAGACCCGCATCGCCTTTCGCAATGCCGCTCACTGCGTTTTCGTCGCCGTCGTCCGCTCCGACGAGACTCTCCGGCGAAAGCCCCGCGCTATCGAGCTCCCGCTCACGCGCCCGCCGCTCGAGCTCCCGGGCCCTTGCGGAGTATCCCAACGACCGTCCCCGTAAACAGCTCCCCGACGTAGGGAACGCGGGTCAGGGGGGCGAGGAAACCGAACTTCGGGGGTTTCAGCTCCTCGTAGACGCGCTCGAGCCCGGGGTTTTCCCTCAGAATGCGGCGGTACCGGCCCAGGGTGATCCGGTTCAGCTCGGAGTGGTATTCGCCCATGAGGCGCTCCGCCTCGGCCGCGGGGTCGGCGGCCCCTCTCGCGGCCGAGGCGCGCTCGAGGAGCGCGCGAATGAGCCACTCGGGAAAGAGAAGATGGCACCACGGCGTATGTATGTAGTCGTACAGATGCGAACCGAGCGGAGAGCCCCACGGGGTGAAAAAGAGGAAGATCGAGGCGCCGGGTTTGAGTACGCGCCCGAGCTCTTTGAGCGCGGCTCCCGGATCCCGAAAATGCTCGAGCGAGTCATTGGCGATGACGAGGTCGAAGGCGGCATCGGCGAAGGGAAGCCGCTCGGCGTCGCCCGCGAGAAACCGGGCGCCCGAGCACCCGCCGGCGAAGGCGACCGAGCGCCGGACGTTCGCCGTGTCGATGTCGATGCCGATGACGCGAGCGCCCGCCTCGGCGTACGCCACCGACTTCCCGCCGAGACCGCAGCCGACGTCGAGAACCAGCAGCCCCTCGAGCGATCCGAAGCGAAGCGCGTAGGAATCGAGGATCGCCTTCCCCGCTTCGTATTCCCATTTCGAGTATGCCTCGCGAGACTCGCGGCCGCCGACGCGCGGACCCGGGAGCCGCCGATCGATCGCGGAGAGTATCGATGCGATGAGCCGTTTCATCGAGAGATCATGCCGTTCGCGCCGGGCCGCGGGCCGAGCGAGCCCGCGCTCACCCGGTGCCGGCGCCCCTGCCAGCCGGGGGCCCGTCCGAGGCGCCCCGCTTCGAGTCGTAGTACATGTAGAGGCACAGCCCGATGAAGAGCACGATGCTCAGGATCTCGCCGATCGGCCGTTCCGCGATGTGGAGATTCACCTTCTCGTTCCAGCCGGGGAGCGCGATGAGCGCGCTCACGACCCCCATGAGGGCGCCCCCCGCGATGAAGCCCGAGGCGATGAGGGTGCCCCGCTCGCGCCGGCGCGTGTTGACCTCTTCGTTCTTGCTCCTCGTCGAGACGAAGTGGGCGACGAGGCCGCCGACGATGAGCGGCGTGTTGAGCTCGATCGGAAGGTACATCCCGAGCGCGAAGGGGAGCGGCGGAACCTTGATGAGCTCGAGGATAATCGCCATGAAGATGCCGGCGAGGTACAGAAACCACGGCGCCGCGGAGCGCTCGACGAGCGCCGTGATGACGGCGGCCAT
>JBGPBA010000174.1:0-4010 GCA_041481005.1 Candidatus Krumholzibacteriia bacterium
AATATCGACCCCATCATCTTTCGCGAAACCTCGCTCATCGGCTGCTCCATGCAGCTCGCCTGCGAGGAAGCCGGGCACGCGGGTGTCATCAGCAACGCCTACTTCGACGCCTTCTGGGAAGGCTCCTCCGAGATGACTCCCTGGTGGCACAACCAGCTCGGCATCCTGAGCGAAATGGCGAGCGTGAATGTCGCCTCCCCGGTATACGTCGACCCGGTGGAGCTGAGCGGGGGCGAAGGGGGGTTCCCTCGATACGAGTACGGGATCAATTTCCCGCACCCGTGGCCCGGCGGTTGGTGGCACCTTCGCGACATCGTCGACTACGAGCTCACGATCGCGCGTGATTACATTAGCTTTTGCGCTCAGAACCGGGCGCGCATCCTCGAGAACTTCTATCGCATGGGGGCGCGCGCGGTCGAGAAAGGAACGCATGAGGCGCCGTACGCCTTCGTCGTCCCGGCGCCCTTCAGCGATCCCGTCACCGCGGCGAAGCTCGCCGAGGTCCTCATGATAGGCGGCGTCGAGGTGCGCCGGGCAAAAGCGGATTTCCGGATCGGCGACAGAATCTTCCACGCGGGCTCGTACGTCATCGGGTGCGACCAGCCATACCGCGCCTACCTAAAGGATCTTCTCGAAGTGCAGGAGTATCCGGACATCCGGGCGAGCAAGAAGGAACCCTTTCCGGTGCCTTACGACGTGACCGCTTGGACGCTCCCCATGCAGATGGGAGTGTCCTGCGAGACGATCAAGGAGAAATTCTCGGCCGACACCGAAATCCTCGCTTCATACCCGTACCCGCCGGGGAATTTCCCGACAACGACTGCGTGGGGATACGCGCTTCGGCCGGAGCTCAACGAATCATGCCATGCGGTGAACGTTCTCATGCAGAAGGGCTTCCCGGTCTATCGTGCCGACGGCCGACTGACGGTCGCCGCCGGAGACACGGTCGCGGCGGGCGCATTCATTGTGCCCGCCCGGCGCGGCATCGAGGAAGCGGGGCGCGGTCTCGCCGCCGAGCTTCACATCGACTTCATCCCGCTTTCCGTGGAGCCGACGTGCGCGCGTCACGAGCTGCGGCCGTGCAGGGTGGCCCTGTTCAAGCCCTGGCTCGCGAGCATGGATGAAGGATGGACGCGGCTCCTCTTCGACACGTACGCGGTTCCCTACAAGAACGTGGGAAACGCAGAGGTCAAGAAGGGAGCGATCAAAGACTTCGACGTCCTCGTCTTCACCGACGAAAAACCATCCGTGATCAAGAAAGGGAAGCCCACAGTAGACGAGGCGAGATTCTTTCGGCCGTTTCCGCCCGAGTATGCGGGCGGAATCGACACGGCCGGGGTCGTGAATATCAAGAAATTCGTCAAGGAGGGCGGCACGATCGTCTGCCTCGGCTCCTCCTGCGACTTTGCGATCGAGGCGCTCGAGCTGCCCGTCGCGAATATCCTCGCGAAGGTGAGCAAGGAGGACTTTGCCTGCCCCGGCGCGCTGCTGAAGGTATCGTTCAAACAGGGGCAGCCCATCACGTACGGGATGCCGCCTGAAGGGTACGTCTTCTTCAACGACAGCCCCGCCTTCGCGACGACCGTGCCGTTCGGGGAGCTCGACCGAAACGTGCTGGCGAGCTACACGGATAAGGACCCGCGGGCAAGCGGGCTCCTCATCGGAGGCGACAGGCTCTACCGCAGGGCCGCCCTCGTCGAGATCAGGAAGGGTAAGGGGCGTGTCGTGCTTTTCGGATTCGCGCCGCAGAACAGGTGCCAGACGTTGGGAACGTACAAGCTCCTGCTCAATGCCCTTCTCGAAGCGCCGCCAAAGAAATCCGAGGGCTGACCGCATCCCGCGCTTCTCGGGTCGCGACAAAGGCGTAGGGGATGTGAGCATTCACCTGACGGGGACGGAAATACCCAGCACGCCGCGGCTCCCGGGGGCATAGTCGCCGACCGGGCCGGCGGCATATGCGCCGTCGGCTGCGACCGCCGCAAATCCCGAACCGACGAGGGTGAGCCCCCGGGCCACGAATGGAAGGAAGCCCGCCTCGGCGATCTTCATTGAAACGAGCGGCGCCGGGACGAGCTTGACCAGCGTCCCCTCCTCGAGCTGGATGAGGAGCGCCGAGGGGCCGACAGCGGCTTGCGCGACGTGACCGGGAAGAGCCATTCTGCGGATCTCGCTCATGCCGTCCTTCATGAAAAAGGCGATGGTATCCCCCGCCGACTCCTTCGCCTTGTTGAGCACGACGAGCTTGTCGTCGAGGAATCCGACCACCTGCCGACGCCCCTCGCCGAGCGGCAGCCTGCCGACGCGGACGAAGGCGTTGTCGCGGGAGACACCGAAGAGAACGAGCCCTTTCTTTCGCTCGAAGGCAAAGAGCGTATCCCCCACCAAAACCACGTCGTCGACGTCGGGACCGAGCCGCGCATGGGACAATCGTTCGAGCTTCGCGCGCGAAAAAAGACTGCAGACCCCGTCGTCCGACAGAACGAAAACGCCGCTTTCGCCGAGGACGACCCGACTCGTGCCATTCGAGAAGTACATCTGCGCGAGCGGGCGCGGGCTCGGCCCGACAAAGCCCAAACAGAGCTTCGCTTTCGATTTGAAATTGAGGCACACCGCCGCGGTATCGCCCCGCACGGACGCGTCGGCAATACGGCCGGAGCCCGATGAAACCGAGCCGATCGACGAAAACGAGCCGAATGGATTGTTCGGATCGGACGGGACCGACGCGACGGCGAGACCCCCAGCAGCCCCCGAGCCTTCGCGGAGCGCGAAGAGCCGTCCACCCGCGAATTTAAAATCGTACCCGGGGACGGCGCCGGCCGCCGCGATCGGGGAGCAGGCTTGAATGGAGAGCTCGCACGTCATGCCGGGGAAAGGAATGGCCACGCGCACGGGGCGCTTGCGGAAATCGATGCCGGCCACGCTGTCCGCGACCATCCCGTGCTCCGCGTGGAAATAAAGGTACCCGATCTTCGTCTCGCCGGGGCCGAGGACGACCGAGTTGAACATGCCGCTCGGGAGCGCCGGATAGAAAGATCGGCTGAAGAGCGGCCGGTAGAACCTCCCGATCCCGACCTCATTGTAGAGATAGTAGCCGCCGAGCGGCGGAAGGAACTTGCCGACAACCAGCTCGTACACCCCCATCGGCTTGTACCGGCGCGCCTTTGACGCCCCGAGGAGCCTCGCAACCACCTCCCGCGGATGTATGGGGAGATATCGATTGCCGCCGGCGGTGAGAACGAATCCGTTGAATCCGGAGTCGAGCCCCATCCCGTTCGGGCTGTGAATGACGAGCGGCCTCGAGCCGGTGTTGCGGACGGCGACGTACACCGGGACGACCCCGCTGTCGACGAGCGCGACACGAAAGAAACCCGGCACGTCGTCCGTATCGTTGACGAAGTGCGCGGTCGCGGAGAGATCGGCCGCCTCCGATTCTTGCGGGAAAACGAGCGGCACGACGGCGCGTTTGCACGAGGAACATGCGAACAGAAGAGCCAGCGCGACAAGGCAGCCGGCGGCGATCGCCCCGCGGCGAGCAAGAAAAGGCATGATTGAAATTGTCCTCATGAGCACCTCCTGCGCATCGGCCCGATTCTCTCAGGCATGCTCTTCCGAAGCAAGCCCTTTTCCGAGCTCGATAGCCTTCTTCAGTCCCTCGAGGAGAACCGCTCTCCCGAGAGGAGTCACGCGGCAGTACCGCCCGGCCGTTTCAAGGAAACAGGGGTTCTCGCAAAACCCTCCCGACAGGTAGAAATGCTTAGGCTTCCCGATGAAATCGATCACGTTTCGCACGAGGCCGTGGAGAAACATCGCCACGCTCTCCTCCGGGGAGGAGCCGAGCGAGATCTGCTCGAGGACGCGCTCCATCCCGAAGACGCCGCAGGTGACGTTGACCCACCTCTCGGAGGGGCGAAGCATCCGAAAATCGATGTCGTAGTAATTCCCCAGGAGCTCGAGCGTGGCGCCCGTCGTCGACCCGCACGAGAGGTTCCAGTCGAGCTTCTCGACCTTCC
>JBGPBA010000175.1:0-4007 GCA_041481005.1 Candidatus Krumholzibacteriia bacterium
ACGTTCCCACCGTCTCGGGGTTCAGGACCGCTCGCGATTCGTGGAGCCTCGGGCTCGAGGCCAAGAAGGGCGGCCACGTCTTTCACTTTTTCGTGACCGACGCGCTCGGCTTCACGCAGAACCAGTACATCCCGGGGGGAGACCTGGAGCTTGCGAAGCACGACCTCCGCTTCGGCCTCACCGTCTACCGGCTTCTGCGGTGACGAGCACGGTTACGGAGACATTCCGAGAACCGTAAAGCGAAGTGCTACGGCATGATATTCAAGAAAGAGCTTCGGAAGCTGATCATCGAGCTGTGGCTGCTGTCGCTCGGCGGGTGGCTGCTGCACTATCGCGTGCATCCGATCCCGCTCCCGGGGAGCCCCCACAATCCCGCCGACTTTCTGCCGTTCACGTGGGACCTCGTCGCCATTCTCGCGGTTCCCTTTCTCCTCAATTACCGCCGAACGGTGATCGTCGGCTACCTGATCAACGGCATCGGGGTCATCATCGGGGCGGTGGCCATGGCGTCTTTCAGCATCGCGAAACCGCCGCAGCCGCTGCATCTGTCGAGCATCTTTCTGGCCACGACGTTTCCGCTCATCCTCATACTCAACGCCAAGCTTTTCATCGGCCAGATCGTTCTCCTCAACTTCTACCCGCAGGGGCTCGGGAGAGTCTTCACGCCCTTCTGGTGGTTCAGGCACTACGTCTACATCAGCGTCGCGTTCGCCATCGGGCATTTCATCTGGAGGTAGCGCGGTGAAGCATTTTATGAGAGGGAGAGTCGGGTGGTGGATCCTTCACGCGTGCGTGATCGCGTTCATGCTCTTCCTCGGCCACGCGATCAGATTTTAGATTGAAGCGACCTCATGCGCGACGGGCGCTCGGAGGCCGGGCGGTCGGGCCGGACTACTTCGGCGGCTCGGGAGCCTGCTGCCCGGGCGGCTCGGCGCCGAGCCAGCCGCCGAAGATGGTGCAGGTCGCGCAGTCGTGCTCCTTGCGGAAGGTCGGCGTCCTGCCGGCCCTGCGAGCCAGGTAAATCTCGAGCCTGTTCATCCCGCCGAGCATCGATCCGAGCAGAATGAACGCCCCCGGCGGCAGGATAATGAGTAGGAAGGGAATGTACGTCGTCGGCATGACCTGCGCCCCGAAGAGGGTGCCGTTTCCGAGCGTCTCGCGAATCATGCCGATGACGACGATGGAGAGGGTGAATCCGAGCCCCATGCCGATCCCGTCCAGCATCGAGTAGATCACTCCGTTTTTCTGCGCATACACCTCGGCCCGCCCCATGATAATGCAGTTGACGACGATGAGCGGGATGAAGATCCCGAGCGCCTTGTGCAGCGGCTGCATGTACGCGGCCATGACGAGATCCACGACGGTGACGAAGGTCGCGATGATGACGATGTAGCCGGGTATCCTGATCTTCTTCGGAATCCAGTTCCTGAGAGCCGAGATCATGACGTTCGAGCCCACGAGGACGAAGGTGGCGGCGAGCCCCATCCCGATCCCGTTCACGGCGCTCGTCGTGATGGCGAGCGTCGGACACATCCCGAGCACGATGCGGAATATCGGGTTCTCCTTCCAGAGACCCTTCACGAGCTCATTGCCGGCTCCCATTACTTCTTTCCCTTCTCCTTCGCGGGCGCCTGCGGCGGGCACTTCTGCGTGGCGGCTTTCGCGGGGGCTACCTTCGCCGGGGCGGCCGCGCCCGAGCCGAGCACCTGAGCCTTGTATGACTCGAGGATCTCGAGACCCCCCGCGATCGCCGAGGTCACCGCGCGCGACGAGATCGTTGCCCCGGTGAGCTGCCTGAATGCACCGCCGTCTTTTTGGACGGCCCAGTTCTGCGGATCGTTGATGCTCTTTCCCTTGAACTGATCCTTGAAGAAGGGGAGCGTGATCTTGCTCCCGAGCCCCGCCGTCTCCTGATGCGAGACGATCTCGATGCCGCTGATGACCGCCGCCGAGTCGACGGCGACGAGAATCTCGATCGCGCCGCCGTACCCGCTCGGCGCGACGACCGTGAAGGCGGCGCCGATCGTCTTCCCGCCCTTGGTAAACCGGTAGAAGACGGTCGAATCCTTCGGGCCCTCCTTGATGACGATCGCGTCCTTGACCGGGTCGTTGTCGAAGCCCGGCAGGAGGGCCTTCGCCGCCTCCACCTTGCCCGCTCTATGGAACTCCTCGATCGGCTCGCGGGTTTTCTGATCGACGAACGCCATCACCGCGGCGCAGACGGCGCCGATGAGGGTCAGCACGTAGCAGAGTCGGATGATTTCCTTCATTGTCGAAGTACCTCCACGTGCGCACCGCCTCGCGCGGCGCCGGTTAGACTTTCGCCGCGACCGCCTGTTCGCCCTTTTCCTTCCCCGCCTTGACCGCGCCGAAAACGACGGGGCCGGTATACCGATCGATGAGCGGCGTGACCGCGTTCATGAGGAGAATCGCGAAGCTCACCCCTTCCGGGTACGACCCGAAGAGCCGAATGACGACGGTGAACACGCCGCACCCCACGCCGAAGATGAGTTTCCCCTTGGCCGTGAGCGGGCTCGTGACGTAATCGGTCGCCATGAAGAAGGCGCCGAGGAAAAGCCCCCCGGTGATCACGTGGAAGCTCGGATCGGCGTAGCGCGCGGGATTCACCAGATGGAAGATGCCGGTGAGCACCCACACGCTGCCGATGTAGGCGACGGGCGTGTGCCACGTGATCACGCGCTTCGAGAGGAGAAAGATGCCGCCGACGAGGAGCAATATCACGGAGACTTCGCCGAGTGAGCCGGCCCGGTTCCCGATGAGAAGGTTGATGACGTCGGAGCGCGTGAGGTGAACCTCGATGTGACCGAGGGTCATGAGCGTTTCGCGCGCCTTGCCGAGCGGCGTCGCCGTCGTCACGGCGTTCGCGCCCCACGCCGATGGACTCATCCATTTCGCCGTCATCTGGAGCGGAAACGCAATGAGGAGAACGACGCGCCCGACGAGCGCCGGGTTGAACAGGTTGTACCCGAGCCCGCCATAGAGCTGCTTCGCGATGACGATGGCGAAAAACGTTCCGACGAGAATCATCCACCAGGGGCTCGTCGAAGGAAGATTGAGCGCGAGGAGCAGCCCCGTCACCACCGGGCTCAGATTGGATACCGTCACGGGCTTTCGCAGCGCCTTCTGCCAGATCGCCTCGAAGAGCACCGCGGAGCCGATCGATACGGCGATCGTACGGAGCGCCGCGGCGCCGAACAGGTAGATTGAAAAGAGGCTCGCGGGCAGGAGCGCCATGATGACGAGCCCCATGAGGCCCCCGATCTTCATTCCCTCATGGATGTGGGGGGACGAGCTGACGAGGAAGCGGGGGCCCGCCTCGTCGAGGCCCTCCATGACGGCCGTCTTCGCCTTTTCCCCCAACGGAACCTCCGCGAAATCAGATCGCCTTTGCCTGCTTGTTTCGAATCTCGGCCTTCGCCCGCCTGAAGTGGTGGACCATCGGCCGACGCGAAGGACACAGGTACGCGCAGCAGCCGCACTCGATGCAGTCGAGCACGTGGTGTCTCTCGGCGTCGTCGAAGTGGAGCCGCTCGGCGAACACGCTCAAGAGAGAAGGGCTGAGCTGCATCGGGCACGCCCTCACGCAGCGCCCGCATCGTATGCACGCCTCCCCCACGAACTGCGCAACCTCGTCCTGGCGCAGAAGCACGATGCCGCTCGTCCCCTTCGTCACGGGTGCATCGAGCGAATACTGGGCGACCCCCATCATCGGTCCCCCGCCGATCACCTTTCCGGAATCCTGCTCCCCGCCGCAGAAGGCGATGATGTCGCCGAAGGTCGTCCCGATGCGAACGAGAAGGTTCTTCGGGGTTTTGACCCCGCGCCCCGACACGCATACGACGCGTTCGATGAGGGGCCGGTTGAACCGGATCGCCTCGTACGCTGCGAAGGAGGTGCCGACGTTCTGGACGAGCACGCCGACGTCCATCGGAAGAGCGCCCGCGGGGACCGTGCGGCCGGCGAGCGCGAATATGAGCTGCCGCTCG
>JBGPBA010000176.1:0-3988 GCA_041481005.1 Candidatus Krumholzibacteriia bacterium
CGAGCCGCAGTGGTTGATGCTCGGGCGAACCCAATCTCCACAATTTCTCGGGCGCGCGAGCGGGCCGTTTGGAATTCCGAACAATCTGGGCGGTTTTTTGATTCTGATCCTGCCTGCCGTGGGAACGGTCGCATTCGACTCGATCGAAACACCGGCGGGCAAGGTCGAGCGGGCGATCGGCGGCTCCGCGACCTATTTCTCGCTCGCCGCGAGCTACTTCACCCCGGTGAAGCTCGTTGCGGTCGTGGGGGGGGACTTCGGCCCCTCCCACCGCAAGATCCTCCACGAGAAGAACGTCGACCTCGAGGGCCTCGTCGTCGTGCGCGGGGGCAAGACCTTCTATTGGGAGGGCCGCTACGGGGAGGATCCGAACGAGCGTGAAACGCTCGTGACGGAGCTCAACGTCTTCGAGAGCTTCAAGCCCGAGCTCCCGCCGTCCTACCGCTCGAGCACGTGGCTTTTCCTCGGCAACATCGATCCCGAGATCCAGATCGACGTCCTCGATCAGGCGGAAGGAACGCCGTTCGTCGGGTGCGACACGATGAATTTCTGGATACGGCGCAAGCCCCACGAGCTCGAAAGCGTTCTCAAGCGCGTCGACATCCTCTTCATCAACGACGGCGAGGCGCGCGAGATGAGCGGCGAGACGAATCTCGTGAGCGCCGCGCGCGCGGTGCTCGCGCGGGGCCCGCGAGCCCTCGTCATCAAGAAGGGGGAGCACGGCGCGATTCTCTTCACGAAGGAGTTCCGGTTCTTCGCGCCCGCGTATCCGCTTCAGGAGGTCGTCGATCCGACGGGTGCCGGCGACAGCTTCGCCGGCGGGTTCATGGGATACCTCGCCCGCTCCTCGAGCTTCGACGCCGCGCACCTGCGCCGCGCGATGTTTTACGGGACGATCATGGCGAGCTACGCCTGCGAGAGCTTCTCCGTCGAGCGGCTGCGGCATCTGAGCGAAAAGCACATCTCGGAGCGTTTCAGCGAGCTCATCGACCTCGTTCGCATCGAACCCGAATAACGTCCGAGGCCTCACCGGGCGCGGGGCCTGTCGCCGATTGCGCCCCGTCCGTGCTCGCCGCGCACGCCGGGGCGGCGATGAGCTCCTCGCCCGTCAGCGCCCAGAGGCGCCGCACCCGCGTCCGGACCCGCACCCGGCGCCGTGCGCCACGTTCCAGGGGGCCCCATCGGCGCCACCCGCGCGCCGTGCGCGCTTTATCGCCGCTTTATCGGCTTGAGTTTGATAACGTTCTATGGTAAAATGAATTAGATGGAAGTACGGGCGGTTTCCGTACGAAGCGTCGGCCAGAGGTGCATATTTCGTGATCGAAGATTCGCCAAACAGGGAACTCATCGAGCGTGCCGAGCATCTCATCCTGCGGTTGCGCGAGATCCATTCGTGCAGGATCGTCGCGGATGAAGAAGGCAGCATCACGGAGATTCACGTCGTCGCCACGAGCGACAGGCCCCCGAAGATGATCGCCCGCGACATCGAGACGTGCCTCAACGCGCAGCTCGGCATCTCGATCGACTACCGAAAAATCGGCGTGGTCATCATCGATCGGGTGAAGGCGACCGAGCAGACCGCGGCGACCGCTCCGGTTCCCGCCGATCCGACCGGACGCCTCGAGTTTCTCGAGCAGGACGTGCGCATCCGATTCAGGGGGCTCAAGGTGAGCGTCGAAGACGAGCGCGTCGACGTCGAGGTGAAGCTCGAAAAGAACGGACTCGCCGTCGTCGGATCGCAGGGCGAGCTGCGGCACGTCCCCCGGCTCCGCGAGGCGATCGCCGGGGCGGCGCTCCATGCTATCGCCGAGCTCCTCGACGAGAACGTCCGGTTCTCCCTCGCCGGCGCCTCGGAGATCACCCTTGACGGCCGTTCGGCGCTGCTGGTGTTCGTCGACGCCGTGGAAGATCGCTCGGTGACGACCTTCGCCGGGTGCGCGCTCGCCGGCCGCGACCCCAACGAGGCGGCCGTGCTCGCCGTCCTCGACGCCCTCAACCGGCCGCTCGGGAGATGGAAGATCCGCACCGAGATCCACTACACGATTCGCTGAACCCGCGGACCACGGGCCCTCTTTTTTGTTTCCGAATCCCCTCGAAATCAATACAATGACCGCGTGTAACTTCGTTATTTTCCTTGCGCTTTGGCATGGAATCTGCACTGATAGCAGTGCTTATGGTAAATGGGAGCCGGAGGGGCGTTCAAGGTGCCGTGCTGCCGGGCCGAAATTGTGCCGGGTGAGACTTGATCAGCAACGTCAATAAAGCAAAGTGGGGCTTCAGGCTCTACTACAGCTTGTTCGTCGTCGTCGGTTTTGCGTTCCTCGCATACCTGCTGCGAGGCTTTCCGATACAGCGCTGGCACGACATGCTGCTCTTCGCGTGCCTCATCATCATCGCCGATTCGGTCCAGATCTCGCTCCCGCGCGGCGGCGCATCGATCTACGCCTCTTCCCCGATCGACCTCGCGGGCATCGTTCTCTTCGGCCCGGCGGTGATCGCGGTGATCGAGGCGATCGCGACGATCGTCACCGAGGGGGTCCTCCAGCGAAGGCCCCTCATGAAGGTCGTCTTCAACGTTCCGCTTCTCGTTATGACGGTCGGCGTATCCGGCCTCGTCTATCGCTCCTTCGGGAGCATGGCGGACATCACCTCGCCGGTGTTCCTCATTCCGCTCGCGGCGGCGGGAATCACGTACTACCTCTTCAACACCTGGGCCGTGAGCTTCGTCATCGCGCTTGCCGACATGCGCAATCCGATGCACGTGTGGAAGCAGAACTACATGTGGAACTTTTTCCACATCCTCGCCTTCCTCCCGGTGGGCGCCGTTATTGCGCTCCTCTACGCGAACTCCGGCGTCTGGACGATCGCCCTTTTCATCATTCCGCTGTTCCTCGCGCGCTACTCGTTCCAGCTCTACCTCGACATGCGGGAGGCGCACATCAACACGGTGGCCGCGCTCACCTCGGCGATCGATGCGTCCGACCCGTTCACGCACGGCCACTCGTTCAGGGTGTCGCGGTACGCGCTGCGCGTCGCGCGCGCGATGGGCACGTCGTCGCGCGATCTCGAGATGCTCGAGTACGCGGGTCTGCTGCACGACATCGGGAAGATCGCGATACAGAACGACGTTCTCCTCAAGGTCGGTCCGCTCACCGAGGATGAGTGGCGATCCCTCAAGGCGCATCCGAACATCGGCGCCGACATCGTCGAGCAGCTCAAGTTTCTCAAGGAAGCGGCCGAGGTCATCCGGAGCCACCATGAGCGCCCGGACGGCAACGGCTATCCGCGCGGCCTCAAGGGGAGCCAGGTTCCGCTCGCCGCCCGCATCCTCAACGTCGTCGACGCATTCGACGCGATGACCTCGGATCGGCCCTACCGAAAGGCGCTTCCCATCGAGCGCGTCATCGAGGAGCTCGAGACGTACAAGGGGACGCAGTTCGACCGGGATGTCGCTGAGATCATTCTCGATCTTTACTGGAAGGGCGAGTTCCAAATCATCGTCGAGGCCGACGCGACGACCGAGATTTACAACTCCCTCATCGAGCACGTCCAGGTCTGACGGGCTCTTCACCTTCATTATCGGGATTTCGTCGCATCGCCGCCCGTCGCGGGAGAGAGCTCGTGCGTTCGCGCGATCGTTTCGAGGATCGCCTTGCTGATAGGGGCGTAGCGGCCCCTCACGCGGTGTCCGCCCGGGAGGGCGACGGTCGTGGCGAGCTTCGCGTCGAGCTCCGTGCACAGAACGTCGGTGTCGTCTTCGCCGTAGAAACAGAAGATCTTCGTCCCGCGCAGCTTCTCGAGCTCGGGCTTCGTTCGGTAGGAAGTCGAGGATGACGTGCGTCCGAGCCAGTCCCCGATGTGGAACTGGAACTCGGCATCGCGGCTCGGGCTGATGAGAACGATGCCGGCAACCGCGGCGCGCAGATCTGCGGCCATCCGGGTCACGAGAAATGGCAGAACGTCGGCCCCGAAGCTGTACCCGACGAGC
>JBGPBA010000177.1:0-3982 GCA_041481005.1 Candidatus Krumholzibacteriia bacterium
ACTTCTTCCGCGGCCGGCCGTGTCACGTTCGTCCGCACGTGAAGTCACACAAGCTCCCGCCGATTGCCCTGCGGCAGGTCGCCGCCGGCGCACCCGGGGTCTGCGCTGCGAAGGTGGGCGAGGCCGAGGCGATAGTGGACGGCGGTGTTCGGGACGTGCTCATCGCCAACCAGGTCGTCGGCGCCGCGAAAATCGGCCGGCTGGTTGCGCTCGCAGAACGCGCCCGGATCGCCTCCGAACGTGAAGGGCAGCCGTGATGCCTTCTTCGCCCCCACCCGCGCCGCCTTCTAGCGCAGCTTCCGCGCGGCGTGGAGAGCCTCCTTCGCCGCCATCTGCTCCGCGTCCTTCTTGCTCTTTCCCCTCCCCTTCCCGACCATCTTTCCCCCCACCTTGACCTCGACGACGAAGATCTTGTCGTGCTCGGGTCCCGCCGTCGCGCGCACGCTGTAGCGCGGATAGCTCCGGTACCGCGACTGCGCCCACTCCTGCAGGACGCTCTTGAAGTTCACGTGGTCGCGGTGCTCGAGGTAATCTTCGATGTCGTCGAGGATCTTCTCCTCGATGAACGTGCGCGCGCTCTCGATGCCGCCGTCGACGTAGATGGCGGCGATCAGCGCCTCGAGGGCGGCGGTCAGCACCGAATCCTGGTCGGCGACCCCGCCGCGCAGCGCGCTTTCGCTCAGGATGATGTGCTCCTTGATGCCGATCTCCTCGGCTTTCTTCGCGAGGACCCCTTTGCTCACGAGCAGCGATTTCTTCTTCGTCAGCTGCCCCTCGTCCTCCGTGGGAAAATTCCTGATGAGGAAATCCGCCGTGACGAGGGCGAGGACCGCATCGCCGAGGAACTCGAGCCGCTCGTACGTGATTCGCTCGTCGCCCGGCTTGAGCTCCCCGAGGGTCGAACGATGGGTGAGCGCCTCGACGAGGCGCTCGGTCTGCACGAACCGGTAGCCGAGCTTCCCCTCGATCACGGAAAACTCCCGCGTGACCGGGGGAGCCACCCCGCGAAACATTTTTCTCAGCGCCTCGGCGAAACGATGCATGCGCCGAACCCCATTCACGCTATGATTCGTACCGTTTCAGAACGATGCTGACGTTGTGCCCCCCGAACCCGAACGAGTTGCTCATCGCGACGCGAAGCTCCCGCTTCTCGGGAACCTTGACGACGTGGTTCAGCGGACACTCGGGGTCGGGATTGTCGAGATTCGCGGTCGGCGGGATGAGCCCCTCGCCGAGCGCCTTCACGCTCACGATGCATTCGATCGCCGCCGCCGCACCGAGGAGGTGACCATGGACCGACTTGGTCGAGCTCACCTTGGGGCCGCCCGCCGCCGGTCCGAACACGCTCAGGATCGCGTCGGACTCCGTCTTGTCGTTGTGCGCGGTCGAAGTGCCGTGCGCGTTGATGTAGTCGACCTCGCCGGGATCGAGCCCCGCGGTCGCGAGCGCCTGGCGCATCGCGTTGGCCGCGCCGACCCCTCCCGGCACCGGCGAGGTGATATGGTACGCGTCCCCCGTGAGACCGAACCCGGCGATCTCGGCGAGGATCGCCGCCTGGCGCGCGCGTGCGTGCTCGAGCTCTTCGAGAACGACGAGGCCGCACCCCTCCGACATGACGAAGCCGTCGCGGTCGCGGTCGAACGGCCGGCTCGCCCGCTCGGGCTCGTCGTTTCGCTCCGAAAGCGCCTTCATCGAACAGAAGCCGCCGAGCGCCATCGGCGAGATCGTGGCCTCGGTTCCCCCGGTAAGGATCATGTCGGCGAAGCCGTGCTTGATATACATGGCCGCGTCGCAGATCGCGTGTCCGCCGGAGGCGCACGCGGAAACGGTCGCGAAGTTGGGGCCCTTGAGCCCGTACTTGATCGAGAGCTGCCCCGCCGCCATATCGGAGATCATCATCGGGATGAAAAAGGGGCTGATTCGCGACGGGCCTTTCGCGATGAGCACCTCATGCTGCTGCTCGAAGGTCTGAATGCCCCCGATCCCGGAGCCGACGATCACGCCGAAGCGCTCCGCGCCGAGGGAAGCCGGATCGAGCCCGGCCATCGCCTCCGTCGCGGCCGCCATGGCGAGCTGCACCGAGCGGTCCATCCGGCGCGCCTCCTTGCGATCCATGTAGGCTTCGGGGTCGAAGCCCTTGACCTCGCCGGCGATCCTCGTGCTGTACGCGCCCACGTCGAACGCGGTGATCCGCGCGATGCCCGACCTGCCCGCCGAGACGTTCTTCCAGCTCTCGGCGACGGTGTTCCCGCATGGGGATATGAGACCCATGGCGGTGACGACGACACGTCTGGAGTTGGTGGACACGGTTCCCCCTTGCGTTATCGCCGGGCGTCGCGCCCGCGGACTATTCCTTCGCGGCGTGGGCCCCGATGTAATCGACGGCCTCTCCCACCTTCGTGATCTTCTCGGCGTCCTCGTCGGGGATCTCGATGCCGAACTCCTCTTCGAGGGCCATGACGAGCTCCACCGTATCGAGGGAGTCGGCTCCCAAATCGTCGATGAATGAAGCCTCGCGGGTGATCTGGTCGGGATTGACCGAAAGCTGCTCCTCGATAACTTTCTTTACTCTTTCCTCGATAGTCATGAAGCGACTGACCTCCTTCTCAACCGGTTTCTATGCCATCACCATTCCACCGTCGCAGTGAATGACCTGCCCCGTGACGTAGCCGGCGAGGTCCGAGCAGAGAAACAGGACGACCGCGGCGACGTCCGCCCCCGAGCCGAATCGCCCGAGGGGGATGAGCCGGCGCATCTCCTCTTTCCGCTCGACGGGGAGCGCGGCCGTCATCGCCGTTTCGATGAACCCGGGGGCGACGGCGTTCACCGTGATGTTCCTCCCGGCGAGCTCCTTCGCCACGGCCTTCGTAAACCCGATGATCCCCGCCTTGCTCGCGGCGTAGTTGCACTGGCCCGCGTTGCCCATGACCCCGATGACCGAGGAGATGTTGACGATCCTCCCGAATCGCTTCTTGATCATGGACCGCGAGACCGCCTTCGTCACGTGGAAGGTGCCGGTCAGGTTCACGCGCACGACGCTCTCCCACTCCGCGTCGCTCATCCGCAGGAGGAGATTGTCCCTCGTGATGCCGGCGTTGTTCACGAGGCAGTGGATCTGATCCCGCCACGCGAGCGTCTCCGAGACGCACCGCTCCACGTCCCCCGGGTCGGCGACGTCGCAGCGCGCCGCGAGCGCCTCCCGGCCCTTGGCCCTCACGAGCGCCGCCGTCTCGTCGGCGCCAGCGAGGTTCACGTCGACGACGGCGACCGCCGCGCCCGAGTCGGCGAGCGCGAGCGCGATCTCGCGCCCGATGCCCTGGCCCGCCCCGGTGACGAGCGCCGTCTTTCCGTCGAGGTTCACCATTCGGCCTCCCCCACGCCCGCTCACGCGGAGCGCGGCGTTCCTTGAGCCCCGGCGGCAAGGGCTTCCGAAAGCTCCGCGCTCGTGCCGATCGACCGCACCGGCCGCGCGGCATCGATCCTCTTCAGGAGCCCGGCGAGCACCTTCCCGGGCCCGACCTCGAGGATCGGACCGCTCCAGCGAGCGCAGAGCACCGACATCGAGTCCGCCCAAAAGACCGGGCTCGTGAGCTGACGCCCAAGGGCGTCGATTATCTCATCCGAGCGCGTGACGAGTTTCGCGTCGGCGTTGCACACGACGCCCACCGAGGCGTCCCGAAACGGGAAGCCCTTGATATACTCGACGAGCTCGCGTCCGGCGGGGGACATGAGGGGCGAATGAAACGCTCCGCTCACGTTGAGCCGCACGACCTTGCGCGCCCCCCGCTCTTCGGCGAGCTTCATCGCGCGCTCGACCGCGGCGACCGTTCCCGAGACGACGAGCTGCCCGGGCGAGTTGATATTCGCCACGACGACCGTCTCGCCGGCGGCCGCCTCGCCGCAGACCGCCTCGAGCGCCTCACGCTCCAAGCCGATAATCGCGGCCATCGTGCCCGGCTGCCGGGTCCCCGCCTCAAACATG
>JBGPBA010000178.1:0-3968 GCA_041481005.1 Candidatus Krumholzibacteriia bacterium
ATGTCACGGCCGCGCCCGATTGGACCGAAATGAGGGCCACGTTCGGCATCGCGGTGGAGGCCACGACCGGAGTGCCGTTGGCGTACGCGACAGCGGAAGCGTCGATTGAATCGGTCCCGAGAGGCGCGCTGAGAGACACGACGACCGACCGCCGGTAGACCCGCTCACTTCCGGCGGGAAGGCTGTTCGGAAGAACCGGGCTCCACATCCCGATTCCGGTGCTCGAGCCCTTCGCGAACGCGAGCTGTATGTCGCTCACGGATACGGCCGCGCCCCCGCCATTTCTGATCTTCACGTCGACGGCGAAGGTATCTCCCCTGCTCACGAGCGACCTGCTGGCCATCACGCTCGGTATTCTGATGCTCGAAATACTGAGAGAATTCGACCCTGCGTTGAACTCGGCCACGTACGCCGAACCGTACGCATCGGTTCCATAAAGGCTCACCCGCGGCGTGTAGGTCCCACTGATCATTCCCGAAGGCACGGTCGTCGCCTGGAAGGTGAGCGTGTCCGTATGCGACCCGGCGATCACCACGGGCGCGGGGATGCGCGCCTCGAAGGTATTGAGAAGGCTATCCGAGAAGAAGATCCTCGTCTGAATACCGAGCGTGACCGCCGTCGGGCTCGAATTGACGATCGAGCACTTGAACGGGACGATGCTCGCAGGGACGACGGCTCGCGGAGCCAGGTATCCCGCGTACGTGCACGCGGGCGGCGGGCCGAAGGTCACGTTCGCCGTGCCCGTTGCCGTGCCCGTGAGGCTCTGGAAAAGAACCGCGCAATTCCCCGGTACCAGCCCGGAGCGTATGAACACGGAGACCATGCCGGATGACTCGGTCCTGCGCTCCACCGTGAGTGGAGTCGAGGGATCCTGATCCTCGCTGATGATCTTGCCGAGCGAAGGCGTGACGCGGATGAGCGTGCCGGGCGCCACGACGTTCCCGTAGACATCCCGCACCGGGGCGGTCGTGATCGCGGAAATGCTCGCTTCGTCGGCGGTGATCGCCGCGGGGTCGATCGTGCTGAACGCGATCAGCGAGCCCGGGACCTCGGGCGAAACGATGATCGTGTCGCTGTGGCTCGTGCCCCCGTCGTTGTACGTCTGCGCCGATAGAACGAGCCTCTCCGCCTTGTCATCATGGACAATCACGTGGGCGCGCCCCGCCGTCAGCTGGACCGGGCTCACGGAGAATACCGCGGAGCCGTCGCTCCAGAGCCCGACGAGGGTCGTATTGTCGCCCGTCGCGACGTTTCCGTGCGCGTCATACGCGGTCAGGTCGAGGCCGAAGAGCTGGCCGGCCTTCTTGGCCAGGCCGTCGGGGATGACGTCGTAGCGCGCGATGGCGCCCGCGCTCGTTCCTACGGAGAATTGGACCCGCTCGAGGGCGGGCGGGCTCGCGTCCAGGATCGACGCCGAGACGGTATTGTTGCCCGCGTTCATGTCGGTCGTGAGGACGCACGTGGCGAGCCCCGCCGCGTCGGTCGTCACGATGCCGTCACCCGGGGCCCCGACGTTGTCGAAGAGGCTCGGGTTCCCGCCGAGGGCGCTCGTAATGAGGTAGCTCACGACCTCCGAGGGCACCGCGTTCCCGTACCGGTCCCTGACCCTCACGACGAGAGGCGCGGTCGAGCCGGCCGTCACGCCGGTCGAGTCTCCGCTCACCTTGGCGATGCGATACGCGGGGGCGTTCGTGATCGTGATCGGGGCGCTCCACGCGCAGAGGGTGTCGCCCGCGAGAGAGACGATGACAATCCGGTTCACGCCTACGAGCGAATCGAAGGCGGTGAATGACGTCTGCCCCGCGCTGAGCGTCATGACGTCGGGTGTGAAATCGATCGTCGATCTACGCGCGACGCCGCGAAGCTGCGAGTGCGAGTCGGTGACGATGAGGTTCCCGTACGCGTCGTACGCCTTCACCTGCCCCGCGAAAACCTCGCCGGCCTTGAATGCGCTGCCGCCGAGGGTGAGGTCCACGCGCGCGATCGCCGGCAGCGGAAGGGTCGTCACGGTGAAGGAAACCGTCTCGAGCCCCTGGGGATTCCCGTCGAGGATCGCCGCTCTCGCGGTATTCGTGCCGGCGGTGGTGCCCGTCTTGAACCATGCGGTGACGATTCCCTGGGCATTCGTGAGAACGGCCTGCGCCGGGACGCTGCCGTTTCCGGCGAGCACGGCGAATGATACCGGCTGGGAGCCGACCACGTTGCCGTAGAGATCGAGGACCTTCGCGCGCATGAGAATCGAGTCGCCGACCGCCACGCCGGTGCTGTCGCCGCCGAGCTTGACGATCTGGTACGCCGGGGCGCTCGCCACCGTTATGGCGCCGCTCAATCCCTTGACCGGAACGCCCCCGCTTACCTCGATCCGTATCCTCTCGGCGACGTCATAACGGAAGCCGTTGCCCGAGAAGAAACCGTTCGTGATGTGACCGGTCTGGATCGAGAGCGTGCCCGACGCCGCGCGAGAGCTGTCGGCCGCCTGGACCGCCCTCAGATTGAAATCGTATGACGAGGAGGTAACCCTGTTGCCGAAGCGATCCCTCGCCTCGGCGCTCACGGTGAAATCGGTTCCCGCGGTGGCGTTGGCGGGGGCCGTCACCAGATAGGCGCTCACCGTGTCATTCGGAACGATCGTCACGTCGAAATGGGTGGGCGTCAAGAGCGGCGGCGCGTTGGCCACGTCCACCTGCCATGCTCCCATGATCGAGCCCCGCCCGTAGAGCGTCACGATTCCCGCGGACAAGTCCGCGGCCGTAATCGGCGCGCCGAAGTTCGTCGCGCTGAAGGTGAACCCTCCGCCGACTGGCGGCGTCAGCACAATATGGCTGTTGTTTCCCGGATCCCGGTTGCCGTTTCCGTCGACCGCCTCGACCTGGAACCTAAACGAGACACCGGCCTGCGAGGTCTGGCCGGCGAGCACGATCGCCTTGAGATCGGTCGCGCCGCTCGCGACGCTCGTATAGACGACGTCGGCGACGTTTCCGGCCGGGATGGTCGGGTTGAACGCGTCGACGACGTCCTGGACCCCGGCGGCCGCGGGGGCGACGTAGGTGACCGAAACGGTGCCTGCGCTGTCGCTCAGTCCCCGGCGCATCCAGCGGCTCAGCGAGTCGGTCGCGCTTCCCGTGGCGCGGGTCAAATACCCATCGGGGGTATCCTTTATGTATATGGTCACGTACTCGTTCATCACGAGATTGTTGAAGGCATCCTTGAGGGTCGCCGTGACCCTGGTGGGCGAATTGACGGTGACCGACTTGCTCGTCGGCGCGAGGACGATTGTAGCGCCCGTGCCGACGTCGGTCGTCGCTATGAAGAGCACGGAGCGCGTCGTGCCCGAGGTGATGGAAGCCATCACCGTGTCCGAGTTGATTCCGTTCTTCGTGCCGAGCTTCCAGTACTGGCAATTTGCCACGCCCTGGGCATTCGTCAACGCGGTCGTCTGCACGCCTGGCGTGCCCGTATCGGTATCGATGGAGCCTCCCGTGTGGCTCTTGACGGCATAGGTCACGGTGACGCCGCTCACGCGGTTCCCGAAACCGTCCTCGACGGCTACGCTGAGGGGAGATGCCACCGCGTGGTCCACGACGGCGCGCTGGTTGTTCCCGCTCACGAGGATGATCCGGTCCATCGTCGCGTTCGTGACGGAAAGAGGCGTCGCCGACTGCGAGGTCACACTACCGCTCGAGGCGATGATCGTGATCGATTCGGCCTTCTGATCGGTGATCATGAGCTCGGCGTCCCCGCCGTCGGCCGGCACAAACTGGTACTGAACGGCGTTCCCGCCGGAGGATACGATCGAACCGGCCGCGTTGCCGAGCCCCCACGCGATGTGGTCCCCCAAAATCCCCGTGTTCGTTGAAACGTCCACGAGCCCGCTGAACGACGTGATCTTGTTGTTGTTCGCGTCTCGCGCGTCGAGGACGACCGATGCGGGAACTCCGGCCGTCGCGGCGCCCGCGTGCGTCACGAGG
>JBGPBA010000179.1:0-3949 GCA_041481005.1 Candidatus Krumholzibacteriia bacterium
ACCGTCACCTCGTCGTCGTAGAGGCCGCTCACGTTGACGCTGTACGTATACGTGGGAACGTAGTCGGGAGGCGAGCCGCGCTGCGCCGGCGGGTTCCCCTTCATGACCTGTTTGTAATCCATCTGCCCGTCGCCGACGAGGATCACGAACTCGACCCCCCAGTGATCGAACCCATACTTGATGAACCGCTTGACGGCGTACGGCGAATGCCGCCCCCCGTTGAACTCGTCGTAGACGTCCTCGACGTCCGCGGTAACGATCCGGTAGCCCTGGGAGCGCCGCCGGTCGACGTACTCGGCGAACCGCTGCAGAAAATCCTTGTGCACGATCGCCGCCACGTTGTAGGAGCCGGCGGTCCCGCGTAGCTGCGAAGGCGTATCGACCGAGATGTCGCGCACGGGGATGCCCGTGCCCGCGCCGCTTCCGAGCACGACGTAATGGCTCTCGACGACGGCGTCCAGCGCGAGCGTGAGCTTGTAGCCGCTTCCGTCCGGCGTGAAGTACTGCGGCGTGAGCTCCTGGTAGACGGGCGCGCGCGGGTTCGTGACGTCGATCAGATAGCCGTGGTTGACCGTGAATCCGGTGATCACGGGGCTCATGTAATCCACGCCCATGGGGAGCGTGAAGTCGAGCATGTTGCCGCGGGCCACGAAGAGCGCCGGGTAGCCCACCGTGAAATCATTGACCATGTAGGCGTAATCGGAGTTGCAGGCGATGACGAGCTCGTTTCGTCCGTTCGCGAGCCTGCTCGCCGTGCTGTCCCGGAGCACGAAGGTCTTGGCATCCTTCGCGGAGATCAAGCCGTTCCCGAGGCGAAACGTCCCGTTCGAGTTCTTGAGACTGAACACCAGGGTGTGGGTCAGACCGCTCTTGTCGCTGCCCTGCGCCCGCAGCGTGATCGAGTAGCCGCCCACGCTCGCGGGGCTCGGGAGGTCGAACAGGAGAGACGCCTGCATCGGCTGCGGCTCCGCCGAAAAATAGAAATCGGTCGTGCCCGCCACGGACGTCTTGTAGAAGAACGTATCCTTCCTGCTTTTCACGACCGCCGGGAACACGGGCACCGGATTGCCGGGGATCTGGAGCGACAGGGTCGCCGAGCTCATAGCGCTTCCCGCCGCCTGCTCCTCGAGCCAGATGACGTCGTCATCCGTGTAGCGAGCGTCGAGATCCAGCGCATCGGGGTCGTCCTTTATGCCGAGCGCGTAGAACACGAGGAGATCGTTTCCGTCGAAGACGCCGGGGGCACCGGAAGTGCCCTCGATGAAGAAAGCGGGGACCTCGACCGCCCTCGCGAGGCTCGGCTGGGTCTCGTCGTAGTAGTAGTACCTCAAGGCGATCTCGCCCGTCGAAAGCCCGGGCGAGAGGCCGGCCGCGATGAGCGAATCGGCGCGGATTGCGTAGAGCCCTGTCTCCGACACGAGAATCTTGAGCCGCTTCGCGGCCTCGCCGGGCATTCCGACGGCGGGCGCCGGCGCGAGCGGCTTGCGCAGGACCGCCACGCTCCCGGGATTGACGAGAAGACCGTCGTAGAGCCGCTGCCACGCGCCCGACACCGGGGCGGCGGCCATCCCCGTCCCCGAGACGCCGGCCGGCTGCTCGAAGGTAACCGTGATCGCGAGCTTTCGCGCGAGACGCGCGCCGTTGCGATCGATCTGGAGCGGATTCACGTGAACGGGGAGGATTCTCTGGCGACCCATGAAGCATGGAGCATCCGCCGAAATGACAGGCGGACAGTAGCCCTCCTGCCATGGATCGGGAGGATAGTACGGCTCCGTCACCGGGATGCCGTTCTCCTCGCGGACGACCCGCTCCCCCGCCACGCGCGCGAGCTTGAGTGGGCCGAGAGACTCCTCCTCGAGGACCGACACGCTGAACCGGGCCTGGCCTCCCGGCGGGATCGCCACGCGGAAAGTCGTCCCGGGAAACTCGACGGCCCCCGGCGGGGAGAAGGTCCCGTAGCCGTCGAGATGCACCCTGACTATTCCCGACGCGTCGGGAACGATCTTCGGCGCGGGCACGACGACCTCGAAGCTGACGGACCCGCCGCTCGACGATACGAGGCGGACGTTCGCGGGGAGCGCCGATGCCGCCACGGGCAGGCACACGAGAAGTATGAGCAGCAGCCAAGAGCCGCCCAAAACCCTTAAGCTATCCGGGTATTTCAAACGGATTCTCCTCGCTTCAGGGTGGCCGGAACAGAGGGGCGGCAAGAAATCGGGGTCCCCCTCGAATCCAAAAGATTATCATTCGAGAGAGGATAAAACAAGCTCAGCCGAAATATACAAAACACATTGCTCCGGGACAATGAAATATCCGTCCTATTCCTCGAAAAGGCTTTTGACGGCGCCCCACGTGTACGGATCGGTCTGAATCGCGAGCTCGGGCGGCAGACAGGGGGAGGAGTTGTTGCTGATATAGAGAGTCGCGCCTTTTATGGCGGGCTCATAGCAGCAGCCCGGCGAATCGCAATTGAAGAAGCGGTATAGACCGACCCCCGGGTGGGGAAGGATCTCGGCGTACGCGGGGGCGTTGCTCGTTACGTAGAGCGCCTGGTGCGCGATCCAAACCCAGTCGAGTTGGCACGCGCTGAAGCACACCGAGTAGCCGCCGGCGAGGTCTCCCTGGCTCGATGATATAAAGGGACTATTGGTAATGCGGTCGCGGAGCGCGTTCGTCGGATATCCGATGGAGAACTCGGCGCACTTGAGACCGTGCGTGCTCGGGAGGCACCAGATCCACATTTCTATTTTGGCGATCTGATAGTTCGCGGGAAATGTGCAGTACGCGTTGTACTGATGGGCGCCGTCGGCATAGATGCCGATGAGGCCGGTCATCGGAAGCTCGGCGGCCGCCGGCACGGGCAAAATCGCGGCAAGGGAGAGAAGCATGAGCACTCGTCGCATAAACTCGTCCTCCCGCCTGATGTCCCCTACGGTAAGATCAATTATAGCAGAGATGGCGCCGCGTTTCCAGATGGTTCGACATCGGCGCGAAGAAAAAGGATCCTCGGCTCGCGAAGCCATAGCACGAGGGGCTCCTCGTTGCCGGGGAGCCCCTCTACTGCGTTAGCCTTCAGGCTTCTCCTGGAAGCCGATCAGGTTGCCGGTACTCTATTCGTTGTACAGGCTCTTGATCGCGCCCCAGCTCTTGTCCTGAACCGCAATCTGGCAGGTCTGGTTGAGAGCCAGGTTGCTCAGCTTGGTGTCGACATAGATCGGGAAGCCCAACTCGCAGCTCGTACTGATGAGGTCGAACGGCGGCGTCACGAGGGCCGGGTCGGGCACGATCTGAACGAAGCCGCTGGCTGTGATCCTCTTGAGGGTCAGCGTCTGGTGATGCGACCAGTACCATTCGTACTGGCAGTTCAAGCCGCCCACCGTCCAGCTGATGCCGGCCCCGAGCGATCCGAGCTCGACGGTGTTCGCCGGGTTCGACGTAACGGCACCCTGGATGACGAAGGTCGAGGTCGGATACACGATCTTGAACTCGCCGGCCGTCAGACCGAGCTGCTGATCGGCACAGTACCAGATCCACATCTCGATGTCTTGGTAGACCACGGAGGTGTGAACTTCGCACATGCTGTGATCCATGCCACCGGCGCCTTCAATGAACGTGTCCGGGTCGTAGACGCCAGCAAACAGTCCGACGTACGGAGCACCGCCATAAGCAGTTGCGGCAATAAACATCATGAACGCTGCAATTAAAAACGCCTTCTTCATTTCAAGCTCCCTTCCAAGAGTTGCGGGAACACTGCTGCTAAATTCATTAAACGGCGAGCTGCTGTCTATCCTACTATTGCTTTCCTTCTCAGGTTCACCTCCTTCGGATGCTCCGGGGCGCTCTCCATCAGAGCCCCCCCTCTGCATGAGCTCTTACAAATCCTATTACACCCGTTCCCCACTATTCATTATAAAGACTCTTGATCGCGCCCCAGCTCTTGTCCTGAACC
>JBGPBA010000180.1:0-3936 GCA_041481005.1 Candidatus Krumholzibacteriia bacterium
ACAACTCCTCGTTCTATCCGATCGACGTCACGGTCCAGGAGTCGTTCGTGTACGTGCTCGACTACTCGACGAACGCGCTGCTGCGCTACGATTACCGGGGGACTTTTCTCGACGTTCTCGTGTCGTTCGACCAGTTCCCCAACCTGCGTCCCGTGTCGATCTCGAGCGGCACGGGAGGCCGGATGCTCGTGACCGACATCGTGGATCACTCGGTCTCCGGGCTCACGACGCTCCTCGATCTCGAGCTTTCGCTCGGCCAGTTCGGGTCGGGCGCGGGGACGTTCAACGAGCCCCGCAAGGCGGCGTTTCTTCCCGACGAGCGGATCGCGGTCGTCGAGTCCGCCAACCGCCGGGTGCAGGTCTTCTCCCCGGCGGGGACGTTCGAACGAATACTCGGGGCCCCGTCGGGCCGCGGCTTCGCCTCGCCCCGCTCGCTCTGCGTGGACGCGCGGGGGAACATCTTCGTCGCCGACGCCGAGAGGGGCGACATCGTCGTCTATGCGGGGGGTGACGCCCCCGCCCTCGAGATCGATTCCTTCGCGGGGCGTCCGATCGCTCCATCCGCGCTCGCAATCGACTGGAGCAACGATCTTTATGTGGCGGACCTTAAATCCCGCTCGATTCTCGTCTACCGTCTCATCTACCCCGGTCGAAAATGAACCGTCTCGGTGCCGTCTGTTTCTTTCTCTTGGCCTCGTGTCTCTGCGGAGGCGCGGTCGCGGCGGAGCCCGGTCGCTCCGATCGAGGGATTGCGCCCGGCGCGGCCGTCAGACAGACGCGCGTTCTCACGCTCAGCGCCGGCCAGACCAAAATCGATCTCGAGAGGCCGTATATCATCCCCGGGAGCGACAGCGTCTCCATCGACGGGAAGCCCTTGCGGAGGACCGACGACTACCGGATCAATACGCTCCGCGGATCGATCGTCCTGGTCCGCCCGGCCGCGGGAGGCGAGCGGCTCGAGGCGAGCTTCTCCCGCTATCCGCTTCCCTTCTCGCCGGTCTTCACCTCGCACGTGGCCCGCGGGGTGAGCGGCGTCGGCGCCGAAGAGCTGCCCATTCAGGCGCCCGAGACGAAGCCGGGGCGCGCCGGGACCGGCCAGCACGAGCTGCGGCTCTCGGGAAGCAAGACGGTCGGTTTCTCCGTCGGGTCGAACAAGGATCTCGGGATCGACCAGAGCCTGCGCATCACGATGGTGGGCAAACTCGCGAGCGATCTCGAGGTGAACGCCTTTCTCACCGACGACAACCTGCCCATCACGCCGGAGGGAAACACCGAGGAGCTCAAGCAGCTCGACAAGGTGTACGTGCAGGTGAGGTCGAAGCACTCCGAGGTTCAGATCGGCGACTTCTCGTCGGGGCTTTCGTGGTCCCGGTTCTCCACCTTTCAGCGGGAGCTGCGCGGCATGTCGGCGAAGGTCGGCGCGGGCGACCAGCTGTTTTTCGCGGGTGGCGGCGTTGCGAAGGGCAAATTCAAGACGACGAGCTTCCGCGGGCGCGAGGGCGTGCAGGGCCCGTACGAGCTCCTGGCCGCGCAGCGGTTCAACGGCGTCATCATTCTCCCCGGGACGGAGTCGGTGTACCTCGGCGGCAGGCTCCTCAAGCGGGGAAGCGAGAACGATTACACGATCGATTACGTCCTCGGAACGGTGACCTTCACCGAGCGCATCCCCGTCACGGACGACTCCGAGATCGTGATCGACTTTCAAATGGGGGAGGACGCCTACCAGCGGACGACGCTCGCCGGCGGCTGGACCTCCCCCGAGATCGGGAAAGCGATCCGGCTGCGGACGTTTCTCTTCCAGGAATCGGACGACGCGAGCAAGCCGGTGTTCGGGGCGCTTTCGCCCCAGGAACGCACCGTCCTCTCGCTCGCGGGGGACGATCCGTCGAAAGCGCTCTCGAGCGGCATCGAGCAGGTCGAGCCGGGGCTCGGCGAGTACGTGCTCGTTCCCGGCGACTCGGTGAGCGCTCATTTCCTCTTCGTCGAGACGGGAGGGATTTTCCGCGTCGATTTTCACCAGGTGTCCGCGGGAACGGGCGACTATCGGACCGACGGCTTCTCCTCGCGCGGCATCGTCAAGTACCGCTTCGTCGGGGTCGGCAAGGGGGACTTCGCCGTCGGCAGGCTGCTCCCGCTCCCCGAGCGGACGAGGCTTTTCACGATCGGCGCGACGGCGGCGAAAGGCGTCGTGTTTCTCGACGCCGAGGGGGATTTCAGCTGGCGCGACGAGAACGTCCTCTCGAAGCTCTCGGACAACGACAACGCGGCGCACGCGATGCAGGTCGAGGGCGGGCTCAAGGGCGTGAAGATTCCGTCGGCGGCGCTCTCGCTGCTCGGGAATTTTTCGACCCTCGGGGACCGGTTCGTTTCTCCGGACAAGCCGCGGGAGTCTTATTTCTATCGCGACTGGGGGCTCGAGAACATCCCGCTCGTCGGGACCGAGACGATCGGGGGCGCGAAGCTCCTCCTTCAGGGGCTCAGATCCTGGAACGTCAACGCGGATTTCTCCTCGCTCGCGCGAGGCTCGGCGCTGAAGGCCCACAAGACCGACGTTCAAGCGGCGGTCGGGAACGCCGATTCGCGCGGCATGTCGGTGCGGGCCTTCGATTCCCGTGCCGGCGGCGAGCGCCAGCGGCGCTTCGCGCAGGGGAGCGGCGTGCTTTCCTTCTGGCACCTGGCCCCGCGCCTCACCCTCGAGACGGAGCGCTACCGCTCGGTGGCGACGGCCGCCCCCGACACGGGCAGGTATTACCAGGAGGGGGCGCTGGCGCTCGGCGTTCGGAAGGTCGGTCCGTATCGCGGAGTGCTGTCCGTGAGCCGCCGGGAGACCGATAACCTCTCCGTGTCCGGGGTCGATTGGTTCCATGCGAGGCGAAACGACGAGCTCTCATTCGACGGCGGTTTCGCCGAGGGGCCGCGCCTCATTGATCTTCTTCTCACGCATCGGCGCAGCCTCGACGTTCCCTCGAACACGACCGACTGGTTCGATCTCGCGCGCGTCCGCGCGAGGGACACGTGGGACAAGGCGGGGATCGCGACCGATATGAGCTATCGACTGACGTCGGGGCAAGAGCGGACCCGGGACCGCGCCGTGATCTTCGTCGGAAGGAACCAGGGGGACTTCGATCAGGACGGACGCGAGGTAGGGCAGAAGCGCGGCGACTACATGCTGCTCTTTCTGCCGGGCGACTCGACCGAGGCGGTGCACACGGTCGAGCTCACCATGCACCTGAGCGTGGGCTCGGGGGTGCGCGGGATCGTCGCCGAGAAGGCCCCGGGCGGCCTCCTCTCGAAGCTCCGGCGCGAGGTCTCGCTCGATCACTTCTTCTCGGTCCTCGAGAAGTCGCGGACGACCGATCTCGTGGGCCTCTACACGCTCCGGCCGTCGCTCCTCCAGCGGAGCGATCTCACCGCGTACGGCATCAACAAGCTCCGCGAGGAGCTCGGCCTTTTCAATTCGTCGAAGGCGTTCAAGCTGCGCCTCACGTATTCGCGCGAGGACGAGGACGACGACCGCTCGGCGGGGTCCGCCTTCGACGCCTTCACGCGGGACGTGGCGGCGCGCGTCGAATCGGTGCCCGCCGACGCACTGGCGATCACGTGGGAGGCCGGCGCCAACCTGCGGGAGCGGCGGGCCCAGGGCGCCTTCGCGCAGAACTTCCGCGTCGGCACGCGTTCGGCCTCTCAGACGCTCAACTACCGTCTCAACCCCTCGACGAGACTTTCCTTCGAGCTCGGCCTCGAGAAGCGATCGGACGCGGTCTCGGCGGCGAAGCAGACGTCCTACATCGCGGCCCCTTCAGCCACCTCGTCGGTCGGCCAGCGAATCAGCCTCGCGGCGCTTCTCAGGATCACCTATACGAACGTCGAGTCGAGCATGGGCAAGCCGCTCTTCTTTCTCGAGCAGGGAACGCGAGAGGCGGTCGACCTTGTAGA
>JBGPBA010000181.1:0-3934 GCA_041481005.1 Candidatus Krumholzibacteriia bacterium
CTGCGGCGCGCTGCCGGAGAACCTCCTCGAGAGCGAGCTCTTCGGTCACGTGAAGGGAAGCTTTACGGGCGCCATACGCGACAAGGACGGCATGTTCAAGGTCGCGAGCGGCGGGACGTTCTTCCTCGACGAGGTGGGCGAGACCACGCTCGCGATACAGGTGAAGCTGCTCCGCGTGCTGCAGGAACGCGAGATCATCCCCGTCGGCGGCACGGCCCCGATCAAGGTCGACGTTCGCCTCATCGCGGCGACGAACGCGGACCTCGAGAAGGCGGTCAAGGAAGAGCGCTTTCGGGCCGACCTCTACTACCGCCTGAACGTGATCCCCGTCCACATCCCGCCTCTTCGCGAGCGCACGGACGACGTCGTTCTCTTGGTCGATCACTTCCTCAAGCTCGCCTCGGAGCGCGTCGGGCGCAAGCGCACGATCGCGAAGGAAGCGATGGCGCTGCTCGTTTCCTACGACTGGCCCGGGAACGTCCGCGAGCTCGAGAACATGGTCGAGCGCGCCGTCATTCTCCAGGAGGGAGACGAGATTCAGGTCGAGGACCTTCCCGACAAGATTCGCAACTACACGCGCGAGCGCCGGAAAGTGGTCATGCAGCAGTCGCAGATCACGCTCGACGAGCTCGAGAAGGAGTACCTCATCTCGGTCCTCGAAGAGACGAACTGGCAGAAGAAGAAGGCGAGCGCCATCCTTGGCATCAACGCGTCGACCCTCTATCGCAAGATTCAGCGCTACGGCCTTTCGCAGGAGAGGCTCAAAGACCAGTAATCGACCGTTTTTGCAATGCGAGCGATTCTGATGGCAATTCGAAAAAGGGAGATCGGGATAATGGAAAGGGGGTGTGGCGCAACAAGTTATATCTCAATCGGTTACGATTCGCGCAGAGCCTGCGGCCTTTGGCACAGACTTTGCGAGCTATAATTGCAGAGCGGCAGCGCGGAACCGGCGAGCACAAAAATCCGGTTCGCGGCGGCCGCCGCAAAGCAGAAATCAAAGCGATGGCTTTGAAAGGCGTTTGTGAAGGAGGTGCCAGATGAACAACAAGGGTTTCACCCTCATCGAGTTGATGATCGTGGTCGTGATCATCGGCATTCTTGCCGCTATCGCGATCCCGAACTTCATCAACATGCAGGCGCGCGCGAAGGAAGCCGCGGTTAAGTCGAATTGCCACACCGTGCAGCTCGCCGCCGAGGACTTTGCGGTCCAGAAAGACGGCGTGTATGCGACGGATGTCGGTACTGACTTGACGCCCGCGGGTCAGACGATCACTGCCATGCTCCCGAGCGGCACCCTGCTCCCGAACCCGTTCACCAAGATCGCGGACCAGCCGGTCGACGGAGCGGCCGCCAACCCTGGCGAATCCGGCTATCTGCCGATCGTCCAGAATGCCGTGAACGTGGGCTACACGATCACCGGTGTCGGCAAGACGGCCGGCACGACCATCTTGACTCTGAGCAGCGGTCAGTAAGCACCGACCAAAGCAACGAGATCGATGGGCGGCTCCCCTGAGCCGCCCATTTTTTTTGAGCCGAGCCTCGGCCCGCTATTCTCTTTTTATTCAATCGGGTACATATCTTGCGAGTGTCCTTGATGCGGCGTATCGAAGCCCGGCCGAAGGGCTCGGTGTTGCATTATTGTATGTACGATTGCGGGGCCGCTCGAAGAAACGGCAGGTAGGCAACATGAAAAGCCAAGGCTTCACGCTCATAGAGCTCGCCATCGTCGTCATGATCATAGGTATTATCGCCGTCATTGCCATCCCCAACTTCTTCGGCATGCTTGCCCGTTCGAAAGAGGCCGCCGTCAAGGCCAACTGCCACACGGTGCAGCTCGCCGCCGAGGATTTCGCCGTGCAGAATGGGGGCGTGTATGCGAGCGACGTCGATAATGACGCGACTCCATCCGGTACCACTATCGTCGCGATGCTGCCGAACGGCGCCCGGCTCAAGAACCCCTTCACCAAGGGCGCGACGGAACCGGTGAACGGCGCGGGCGCGAATCCCGGTGAAACGGGATACCTTCCGATCGTGCAAAACGGCTCGAACGTCGGCTACACGATCAACGGAATAGGCAGGACCCCGGGGGCGGCCGTGCTCGCCCTCATAAGCGGCCAGTAGCGGCCCCAGCTCCGATCGGTACGAAACCTGCAAAAAGCTCACACGGGCGATGAATCATGATGGAAACCATCAGGTTTTCTGCCATGTGCGGTAAGTCGGCTGCCACCGAAGAGGCGGCGCCGCACGCCCGGACGCTGAATGAGTGAGGCACGTATATGAACGCTTTGAGAGTCGAAGGGGTAAAGAAATCGTTTCGCGGAGATCTCTCTCTTGCGAAGCGCGAGGTCCTTCATGGGGTGTCTTTCGCCGCGAGGGCGGGAGAGGTCCTCGGATTCCTCGGGCCGAACGGTGCCGGGAAGACGACGACGATCAAGATCGTCCTCGGGCTCATCCGGCCCGACTCGGGCCTCGTGAGCATCCTCGATCGCCCGGCGGGGGACGCCCGGGCGATGGCGCGCGTCGGCTACCTTCCCGAGCTGCCCTATTTTCACCCGCATCTTTCCCTGGGGGAGTTCCTCGAGTTCTGCGGCCGGCTGAGCGGCGTTCCCCGCGCGGAGCTCCCGCGAAGGATCGAGCGCGTCGTGGAAGCGGTCGGTCTCGCGGGCAATCGCGAAATGCGGCTCAAGAGCTTCTCCAAGGGGATGCTCCAGAGAGCGGGGCTCGCCCAGGCGATCATCCATGATCCCGATCTCCTCGTTCTCGACGAGCCCTTCTCGGGTCTCGATCCCATCGGCCGCAAGACGGTGCGCGACATCCTCGTCGATCTCAAGGCCAAGGGGAAAACGATATTCTTCTCGTCGCATATTCTTCCCGACATGGAGGCGCTCTGCGACCGCGCGTGCATCATCCGCGAAGGCATCATCGTGAAGACGGTCGGGCTCGACGACCTCGTGCGGCTCGGCGAGGGAAAGGTGGAGGTGACGGCGCGCGGGTGGACGCCCGGCATGCTTCGGGGCGTCGAGGACCGCGTCGAATCGTGGAGTGAGCGCGGCGATGAGGTGCGCCTCGTCGTGAGATCCCAGAGCGAGCTGCGCGGCGTCATCGAGCACATCTACCGGGCCGGCGCGGAGGTTCTCGAAGTCGCGAACGAGCATGCCTCACTCGAGGACGTTTTCATGGAGGAGATCATGCGCGCGAGCGCCGCGCCCAAGAAGGGCGCGAGGCGCGAAGAGGCCGTATTCTCCGGATTCTAGGGAGTGATACATGGATAAGATACTCAGCATCGCGCTCAATACCTTCAGGGAATCGGTTCGCGAGAAGATCCTCGTCGTGGCGCTTCTCTTCGGCGTGATCCTCATGGCGAGCTCGGTGTTTCTATCGCCGCTGGCCGTCGGCGCCAGGGGGAAGATCGTCACCGACGTCGGGCTCGCCGCGATTTCGATCATCGGAGTCCTCGTCGCGATTCTCCTCGGGGGCGCCCTCGTGCACAAGGAGGTCGAGAAGAAGGCGATTTACCTCGTTCTCACGAGGCCCGTGTCGAGGCCCGCGTTTCTCGTCGGGAAGCTCTGCGGGGTCATGCTCGCGATCGCGCTCGTCTTCGGCGCCATGGCCGCCGTCCTCGTCGGCACGATCGCCATGGGGAAGGGGGCCCTTCGCCCCGTCGTCTTTGCGTCGATGTACCTCTCGTTCCTCGAAACGGGTGTTATGTGCTCTCTCGTGCTCCTGTTCAGCACCTTCACGACGCCGATCCTCACCTCGTTTTTCGCGCTGTGCTTCTTCGCGGCGGGGAGCCTGAGCAACGACCTCAAGGTGTTCGCCGAGAAGTTCGGCGGCGCCGGATCGAAGCTCGTGACCGACTTATTCTACTATCTGTTGCCGAATCTGAGCGTTTTCAATCTTCGCCACGAGGCGGTGCACGACCTGCCGTTCC
>JBGPBA010000182.1:0-3927 GCA_041481005.1 Candidatus Krumholzibacteriia bacterium
CACCCTTCGTCCGATCGACGACGGCGATGTGCCCGGCCGAGGGAACATTGACGAAAATGCGGGTGCCGTGCCTCTCCAACTGAAACGACTCGGGATGCCCCGAAAGACGAATGTCGCCGAGGCGCGTGCCGCTCGCCGCGTCAATGACGCCCAAAGCGCCCTCGCCGAAGCCGACGTAGATTCGCTTCGCCGCGGGGTCGTAGCGAACGTTGTCGGCGTCTTCGCCGATCTTCACCGTTTGCACGACGTGGAGCATGCTGTCCACAACGACGCACGTCCCCGCCCCGCCATTGCTCACGAATAATCGATCGAGATCGGGCGCAAAGGCGACGCCCTGCGGCTCGCTCAGGCCGCGAATCGTGGCGATGCGGGGGCCCGTCCGCAGGTCGAGCACCTCGAGGGTGTTGCATCCTAGGGCCGCGATGAAAAGGCGCCCGCGCTCAAGGTCGATCGCGAGATGGTCGATGCGCCCCTCGACGCCGGGGAGGGCAATTGTCTGAATGAGACGAAGCGGGGCGCCGCGGGAGCTCGCGGCCGAGTCGCGCCCGGCAGGCGCGACCACGCGAAGCGAATCGATTCGGGACCGGGCCTGGCCGGAGCCCTGAGCCGCCGCACACGTCGCAAGTAACGCGAGGCATAGGCAGAGCCACGCAAGCGTGATTCTACTCACGATCGCCATTGATCATTTGAAATGTCTTATCGGGGTCGCTTCGAGAACCGTCCCGCAGGCCCTGCGCCTGGCCGACGGCGATCTCGAATTCATCCTTCGCGAAGGCGGCGAGCCCCCCCTCGGCGACCTCGGCGGGAGGAGCGCCTCTGTACCCCCGCTCCTCGCCCCCTTCGGGCGCTCCGCCGAGCTCCGTGTCGGTCCACGGCGGCAGGAGCTCGAAAACCTTGACGGAGGTATCGCGCAGCTGGTGGCGCAGCGACATGCTGAAGGAGTGGAGCCCCGCCTTCGTCGCGCAGTAGACCGGCGTCGAAGCCATCGGAACGTACGCGAGCCCCGACGAGACGTTGACAATCGCTGCTTCATTCCGCTTCATGAGATGAGGGATAAAGAGCGCGCACAGATGAATGGGCGCCTCCAGGTTGGTCTCGATCTCGCTCTCGCCGGTTGGATACGCGGCCGCTCCCTTTTTGAAATCGATCTCCCTCTGGATGCCGGCGTTATTGACGAGAACGTTCAGCTCGGGGAAGCTCGCCGTCGCCCAGTCGAAGAGCGCCTTCCTACCGGCGGCGCCTGCGACGTCGCATCGGTGAATGTGGAGCCGCGGGAGCTTCTTCTTCGCCTCGGAGAGCTTCTTCTCCCGCCTCCCGCAGATGACGACCTCGTTGCCCTCGCGCAGGAAGACTTCGGCCAGGGCGATGCCGATCCCCGTCCCACCGCCGGTGATCAGGATCGTGTTGCCTTTCGTCTTCATGACTTCCTCCTCGTGACAGGCGTTCAGGGCGCGAACATCTCCGCGAGAACCGCCAACACGGCGTCTCCCGCCCGACGGTCAAGGCGTCCCAGCTTCTTCACGAGCCGGACCTTATCAATAGCCCGAACCTGGTCCAGCACGACCTCGGCCTCCTTGCCTTTGAACCGACAGACCACGCGGGTTGGGTAGTTCCTGCGCCTCGTGGTCATGGGCGCCACGATCACCGTGCGTATGTTGCGATTCATTTCATCGGGTGATATGACGAGACAGGGCCGTTTCTTCCTGATTTCATTTCCAATGGTCGGATCAAGACTCACCAGATACACGTCGAAGCGACTTACCTCCACTCCCATTCCTCCTCATCCCATCGGCTTTCGACAAAATCTCTGTCGAGTAGTATATCATCTCCCTTGCTCGCCATGTTGCGAAAAGCCTCGGCCCAGTCCCCGCGAGGCCGCTCCGCCGGGCTTATGATGAGGCGGTTCTCTTCGACGTTGATCTCCACGTCGCCCTTGAGGCCCGCTTGGGCTATGAGCGGCTTTGGTATGCGGATTCCACGCGAGTTCCCTATCTTGACGATCTTGGCTTTCATATTCGATCGACCTCCGTAATCACATTGTAACCACGAAGGCTCTCATTGTCAAAGCAAATGATTGTCGCCCCGGGTAGTGCCCTCCGCGGACGGGCGAGAGTTCAGCCGGCGTCGAGCGCGGTCTTGAGGCGAAGCCTGATCGTGCGCATCGTCCGCGCGTCGGCGAGCTTCTTCCCGTCGGCGCCGCGCACGTAGAACGAATCCGCCGCCATCTCGCCGCGCGTCGTGATCTGCGCGCTCTGGATGTCGAGCCCCTCCTCGGAGAGGATCCGCGTGACGCGGTAGAGGAGGCCCGGCCGGTCGCGCGCGGTGAGGTCGACAATCGTGCTCTCGCGCGAGGTCTCGTTTTCGAATTCGACGACGGTCGGGACCGCCATGCCGGTGACGGCGCGCCGCTTCCACTTCTCGACGTGGGCCGCGAAGGCCCTCTCGAGATCGATCTCGCCGCCGAGGATCGCCGCGAAGTCTTCCTCGAGCTTCTTCACCGCCTCGGCCGATATGGCGAGCCGTCCATCGATGCCGAGGCAGTGGAAGAGATCGATGACGACCCCGTCCTTTCGCGTGAAAGCGTACGCCCCGAGGATGTTGAGATCGTTGATCGTGATCGCCCCGCAGAGCTGGGAAAGCCTGAAAGGCTGGTCGTGCGTGCACATGGTGAGCTCGATCGAACTGCGCAGCCGCCGGACGTCGACGTTCACGCTTCGGCCGCGGAGCTTCTCCGCCATGTCGAGATGCGCCTTGATCCTCGACGGAGGGACGACCATCGCGTATCGCTCGGGGAGCCCGTCGAGATGCGCCTCCATCCCGGTCCGCTCGTCTTCGGAGGCGCACTGCTCGAGGATCCGCTCGCGCCTTCGCGCCAGCACGTTGCGATAGCTCGCCCCGGACTCCGATTTGTCGGCGAGCGTCCGGCTCGCCTTGTAATAGAGATCCTCGAGGAGGTTCTCCTTCCAGCCGGTCCAGACCCCCGGCCCCGTCGCCTTGAGATCGGCAACGGTGAGGAGGTAGAGGAGCTTGAGGTTGAGGTGATCCTTCACGTGCCTTGTGAATTGAATGCTCGTATCGCGGTCATCCATGTCGCGCCGCTGGCTGAAGTGCGAGAGGAGCAGGTGATTCCGGATGAGGAACGTCACGAGTGAGCGGCTCCTCGGGGAAATCGGATACGAGCGCAGGAGCTCCTCCGCCATCCGCGCGCCCGACCGGGCATGGCCGCGGGCGCTCGGCTTTCCGATGTCGTGAAGAAGCGTGGCGAGAAAAAGATCCGTCTTCTCGGCGACCTCGTCATAGATGCGGGGCAAAAGCCCGCCCTCTTTGTCCGCGAGCTCGTCGAGGTTCGCCACCGCCTGGAGGCTGTGCTCGTCCGCCGTGTACTGGTGGTAGAGGTCGTACTTCTTGAGGCAGGTGAGCCGCTCGAACGGCGGGAAGAGATGCCTCAGGGCGCCGAGTTCGTGCATGCTCCGCATGACCGGCGCCTTCTTGCCCGGCGTCTCGAGAATCTCGATGAACGAGCTCCGCATCCGCTTCATCACGGGGGCGGGGAGCTTCGCCGCGCGGAACGCGTTGCGGATGCGCCGCTCCGTCTGCGGGGTGAAGCGCTTTCCCGTGCGCACGTATTCCTTGAATGGAAAGAGCGGATCGACGCTCATGCGCGCGCGGCCGAGCCGCAGGTCGAGCTGGCCGAGCCCTCTCGTCCCGACGCGCCGGTAGAGGGTGCCGTCGATGATCCGGAGGTTCCCCTCCCCATGCGTCTCCTCGAGAAAACGCTCGAGGAGCTTGAAGATCGAGCGCGTTATCGAGTAGTAGTCGCGCATGAAACGCTCGACGGCGAGCAGCCCGCCCGCGTCGGCGTAGCCGAGCCCCTTTGCGACGGAGCGCTGGAGGTCGATCGCGAGGACGTTCCAGTTGGTCCCCATG
>JBGPBA010000183.1:0-3920 GCA_041481005.1 Candidatus Krumholzibacteriia bacterium
AGATGGCGCTCGCGGTGTGGAAAGCCCTCGAAGAGGGCCGCGTCGCCCTCCTCGAGGCGGGCACCGGGACGGGAAAATCGCTCGCGTACCTCGTTCCGTGCGTTCTCTTTTCACGTCAGACGGGGGAGCGCGTCGTCGTTTCGACCTACACGCGGAATCTCCAGGAGCAGCTCTTTCGCAAGGAGACGCCGCTTCTCGCCGAGGTCCTCGGAATCGAGCTCGGCGCCGAGAGGCTGATGGGGCGCGACAACTATCTCTGCTCGCGGAGCCTCGACGCCGCGGTCCGGCGGATAGCCGCCGATGACCCGCGCCGCGCCCTCGCCTGGGCGCTCTTCGCGGGCCTCGAGGGCGCCGAGACGGTCGAATCGCTCGGGGGGCTCCGAGCGGAGGTGGACGGGCCCGGTCTCGCTGCGCCGCCTCGCTGCCCGATGAACGCGTGCGGTTACGCCGAGCGCTGCCCGCTCCTTCGCGCCCGCAGACGCGCCCGCGAGACGAGGCTTCTCTTCGTCAACCATGCGCTCCTTCTCACCGACTATCGTCAGGGAGGCGCGGTTATCGGGCCTTACTCGCGCGTCGTTTTCGACGAGGCGCACAATCTCGAGAAGTGCGTGATGGAGAACCTGTCGGTGAAGGTCTCCCGCGACGAGCTCCATCGAATCCTCGAGCCTTTGAGGCTCGGCGACAAGGAGGATGAGACCTGGAAGCTCCTCGCGCACGAGCTCGAGCAGGCGGGGCAGTGCGCCGACCGGAGACGTTACCGGCTCGACCTCTCGAAGAAAGGGCGAAAGCTCGAGAAGACATTCGGGGAGATCTTCGGCGGCGCCGAGGAGAGCCTGAACCCGGCGAGGGTGCTGCGCTCGACGAAGACACGCTATGTCGACGGGGGCGACGCCTTCGCTGTAATCTCTGACTCGATAAAATGTTTTTTATTTACTATCAATGAATTCGCTGAATCACTTAAACCAATAAATGAAGTCGAACTCTCGCCGGATCTCTCTCCCTTTCAGCAGGAGGTCTCTTTTGTCATCGACGAGCTGTCGAGCCTTGCCGAAGAGATCAAGTTTCTGGCAAAAGGCGCCGACGAGGAGTCGGTCTTCTGGCTCGACTGGGGGCCCGACGGGTCTCTGCGCGAAATCTGCGGCTCCCCGATGAACGTCGATCGGCCCTTCGCCGACTACCTCGAGACGATCCTGGGCTCGGCGGTCTTGACCTCGGCGACCCTTTCCCAGAACGGCGGCTTCGGTTTCATCAAGGAGAGGCTCGGTCTCGGGCTCCTCGACGCGAGGCCCATCGAGCTCGTCATTCCGTCGCCCTTCCCGTTCAATGAGCATTGCCTGATCCTGATCGTGACGGGGCTCGGCGACCCGAACGAAGCGGGCTTCGGGGGCGAGGTCGGCGCCATCGTCCGCGACCTGAACCGCGCGGCGAAGCGGCGGACGCTCGTGCTCTTCACCTCGTACCGGCTCTCCCGCTCGACCTCCGAGTACCTCGAGCGCTTCGAGCTCGAGGGCCCGGTCCTCGTCCAGGGCGCGGGAGAGAGCAGGGAGGCTCTCTCCGAACGGTTTCGTCGCTCGCCGAGCGGCATTCTTCTCGGAGTCGCGAGCTTCTGGGAGGGGGTCGACTTCCCCGGCGAGGAGCTCGAGATGCTCGTGATTCCCAAGATCCCGTTCCCGGTGCCCGCCGAGCCGATCGTCGAGGCGCGGGCCGAGCGGCTCACCGCGCTCGGCGAGGATGCGTTCGCGAAGCTTTTCCTTCCGGAGGCGATTCTCCGCATGAGGCAGGGAGCGGGAAGACTCATCAGGCGGATGGACGACCGCGGGGTCATCGTCATCCTCGATTCACGCCTCGAGACGAGGCCCTACGCGGGGGCGGTTCTCGCGTCTTTGCCGTCCCGGAACATCTTTCACGTCACGGCCGAGGAGTGCGCGGCCCGCGCGACCGAGTGGCTCGCCGGTTCGTGACGGGCCTTTCCCAGTTGCCCACCGAGCGGAAAAGTCTTATCGTCAAGGGACGTGTGAGGCGTTCGCGCCGCGGGCGGCGGCGCCCCGGAACCCGGAGGTGCATCGCATGGCAAAGAGAATCATTCGTGCGCCGAGAGGCGCGTCGATCCAGTGCAAGAGCTGGTTCACGGAGGCGCCTCTCAGAATGCTCATGAACAACCTCGACCCCGAGGTCGCGGAGAAACCGGACGACCTCGTCGTGTACGGCGGCCGGGGAAAGGCCGCGAGAAACTGGGAGTGCTACGACGCGATCGTGGCGACGCTGCGCGGCCTCGAGAACGACGAGACCCTGCTCGTTCAGTCGGGGAAGCCCGTCGCCGTGTTCAAAACGCATGAGGACGCCCCCCGCGTCCTCATCGCCAACTCGCTCCTCGTTCCGCGCTGGGCGACGTGGGAGACCTTCTGGGAGCTCGAGGCGAAGGGGCTCACGATGTACGGCCAGATGACGGCCGGCTCCTGGATGTACATCGGGACGCAGGGGATTCTCCAGGGGACCTTCGAGACATTCGCCGAGTGCGCGCGCTTGCATTTCGGCGGGAGCCTCGCGGGGCGGCTCGTTCTCACGGCGGGGCTCGGCGGGATGGGCGGGGCCCAGCCGCTCGCCGTCACGATGAACGGCGGCGTTTGCCTGGCCGTCGAGGTCGACCGCGACCGCATTCGCCGGCGCCTCGAGACGAAGTACTGCGACGAGATGGAAACCGACCTCGACCGCGCGCTCGAGAAGGCGAATCGAGCGGTGCGCGAGCGGCGTCCCCATTCGATCGGGCTCTTCGCGAACGCCGCGGACGTCTATCCCGAGCTCGTCCGCCGCGGGGTCGTCCCCGACGTCGTCACCGACCAGACCTCCGCGCACGACGCGCTCAACGGCTACATTCCGCGCGGCTACGACGTGAAGGAGGCCGCCGAGCTTCGCCGATCGAACCCCGATCTCTACGTCAAGGAGGCGATCGAGTCGATCGTCGTCCACGTGGAGGCGATGGTCGAGCTGAAGAAGAGCGGCGCCGTCGTTTTCGATTACGGCAACAACATCCGCGGCCAGGCCGAAAAGGGAGGGCTCGCGGAGGCCTTCGCGTTCCCCGGGTTCGTGCCCGCGTTCATCCGTCCGATGTTTTGCACGGGCAAGGGACCCTTTCGCTGGATCGCCCTCTCGGGCAACGAGGCGGACATCTACCGCACCGACGAGCTCGCCCTCGAGCTTTTCCCCGAGAACGAATCGCTCGTCCGCTGGATCCGCCTGGCCCGGGAGAAGGTCAAATTCCAGGGCCTCCCCGCGCGGATCTGCTGGCTCGGCTACGGCGAGCGCGAGCTCTTCGGTGTCGCCTTGAACGACCTCGTTTCCAAGGGGGAGATTACCGCTCCCATCGTGATCGGGCGCGACCATCTCGACTCGGGCTCCGTGGCCTCGCCGTTCCGCGAGACCGAGGCGATGCGCGACGGAAGCGACGCGATCGCCGACTGGCCGATCCTCAACGCGCTCCTCAACACGGCGTGCGGCGCCGCGTGGGTGTCGGTGCACCACGGCGGGGGGGTCGGGATGGGGCTTTCGATCCACGCGGGGCTCGGTGTCGTGGCCGACGGAACGCGCAAAGGGAGTGAAAAATTGGCACGATGTCTCCGGTGCGACCCTGGCACAGGGATTGCAAGACACGCGGACGCAGGCTACGAGATAGCCATTGAAAAAGCGAAAGATGCAGGGCTTCACATACCTCTTTTGAAAAAATGAGCCCTGATTCATGGGAACCGCGAGGTCCCTTGAGCGTGAGTTTGCACGTGTAAGTGTGCATTTTGAGCAGCAATTCCAGGCTGGCTCGTTACATACAAAGGAGTGGCGCTTGCCCGAGATCGTGGATCTGCTGCTATGCGGCGCCGGACAGCTCGTAACGTGCAGCGGTTCCGAAAAGGGACCGAAGCGTGGCAAGA
>JBGPBA010000184.1:0-3869 GCA_041481005.1 Candidatus Krumholzibacteriia bacterium
AGGGGTTCACGCTGCTGCTCCACTACGGCCCATCCGCCCTCTCGCGGCGGCTCGCCGTCGTGCCGTACGTTCAGCTCGGCGTGCTGCTGGTCTTCGTGCTGTTCGGATTTCTCGGACTGCGCGCCGTGCAGGTCGGCGAGCAGCGCTCGATCTGGGTCGGGATGGCGAAGGAGACCGCGCACCAGCTCGGCACGCCGCTCTCCTCGATCATGGGGTGGCTCGCCATGATGCGGGAGGAGCTTCCCAACGCCGGCGCGCCCGAACGGCTCGCGAAGGCGGTCGAGGAGATATCGACCGACGTTGACCGACTCGGCAAGATCTCCGCGCGGTTCAGCAAGATCGGCTCGGCGCCGAAGCTCGAGTACCAGGAGCTCGCGCCGATCATCGAGGAGACGGTCGACTACTTCGAGCGCCGCCGCCCGACGCTCAAGATCAACTCGACGATCGCGGTCTCGCTCGAGGAGTTTCCGCTCATCAGGTGCAGCCGCGAGCTCCTCGGCTGGGTGTTCGAGAACCTCATGAAGAATTCCCTCGACGCGATTGCGGGGGAGGAGGGAAAGATTCATATTGAGGGGAGAATGAACAAGCGCGAACGGCGCGTGGAGATTCTCTTCAGCGACACGGGCAAGGGGATGAGCCCCGGCGTGCGGAACCGCGTGTTCACGCCGGGCTTCACGACGAAGAATCGCGGGTGGGGGCTCGGGCTCGCGCTCGCGAAGCGGATCGTCGAGGATATCCACCGCGGCACGATCCGCGTGCTCCACACGCAGCAGGGGAAGGGAACGACTTTCCTCATCACGTTCCCCGTCGATTGAGACGGCTCGGGGGAGTGAGACGGCCATGGCGAAGGGACGACGCATACTCTGGGTGGACGACGAGATAGACCTCCTCTCGTCGCACATGATGTTTCTCGGCGAGAAGGGCTACGCGGTGAAGGGGGTCTCGAGCGGGGAAGAGGCGATCGCGGCGCTCAAGGGCGAGCGGTTCGATCTCGTGCTCCTCGACGAGACGATGCCGGGAAAGAGCGGCCTCGAGACGCTCCAGGCGATGAAGGAGATCGACTCGAACGTCCCCGTCATCATGATCACGAAGAACGAGGCCGAGGACCTCGTCAATCAGGCGATCGGGATGAAGATCGACGATTACCTGATCAAGCCGGTGAACCCGCTTCAGATCTATGCGGCGGCGAAGCGCATCCTCGACTCGCACCGGATTCAGGAGGGGGCGCTCGGCAAGGATTACCTCCAGGTCTTTCAGCGGATCGACGAGAGCCTCCACCACGGGCCCGATTGGAAAGAGTGGGTCAGGATCGAGCAGGACCTCGCGCTCTGGGACATCGAGTTCGACCGTTTCAGCGACACGGGCCTCGAGCAGACGCACCAGGACCTCAAGAAGAAGTGCAACGCCGATTTCGCCCGCTACATCGAGAAGGTCTACGGGACGTGGCTCCGCGAGGGCGAGCGGCCGCTGCTGAGCGTCGACGTCCTCAGCCATTACGTCTTTCCCCACCTGCGGGCGAAGCGCAAGGTCTACTTCGTCCTCATCGACTGCATGCGGTACGACCAGTGGCTCAAGATCGAGGACCTCTTGGCTCCGTACTACTCGATCGAGAAGGAGTGCTACTACTCGATCCTTCCGACCGCGACGCCGTACTCGCGGAACGCGATCTTCGCCGGCGCTTTTCCGTCCGAGATTCAGAAGCGCCACCCCGCCTTCTGGCTCGAGCGCTCGAAGGACGAGTTCAGCAAGAACCGCTTCGAGCAGCAGCTCTTGCAGGACCAGCTCGGCCGGGCCGGTCTCGGCAACGTCGGCTCGAAGTACGTGAAGATCTACGAGATCGAGGAGGCGAACGAGATCCGCAAGCAGGCCGATAGCTACCGTTCGATCGATTTCACCGTCATGATCTTCAATTTTCTCGACATCCTCGCGCACGGGCGAAGCCAAAGCGATATTCTCCAGGAGATCGCTCCCGACGAGAGCGCCTTCCGGTCGCTCATGCGCTCGTGGTTCGTCCATTCCGCCCTGTTCGAGATCTTGCAGAAAATATCGAGGCACGGGGCGGTGGTGGTCATCACGACCGACCACGGCTCGATCCTCGGCGCACGCGCGAGCCTCGTCCACGGGAACCGCGACACCTCGACGAATCTGCGATACAAGTTCGGCGACAACATCAACGGCGACCCGCGGCAGACGCTGCTGGTGCGCAAGCCGCTCGATTTCAAGCTGCCCGCGGAGAGCCCCTCGAAGAATTACATCCTCGCGAAAGAGAACTACTACTTCGTCTACCCGACGAAATTTCACGAGTACGAGCGGCAGTACCTCGGGACGTTCCAGCACGGCGGGATTTCCCTCGAAGAGATGATTATCCCCTGCGTCACCCTGACGGCGAGGTGAGGCGTGAGCGCGCGCGTTCCACGTGAGCCTGCCCGCCCGGCGCGGGCGACGGGGCCCGGGCGGCTCGCCGCGTTCGGCGGCGAGCGCGTGCGTACGGTTCTCTCGAGCGGCTCGCCCGAGAGGACGGTCGCGATCGGACGTTCGATGGGGGCGCTGCTGCCCCCGGGCACGGTCGTCTCGCTCGAGGGAGGGCTCGGCGTGGGGAAAACGGTCCTCGCGAAGGGGATCTGCTCGGGCCTCGGCGTTCGCGACGAGGTTCTGAGCCCGAGCTTCATTCTCGCCGAGGAGTATCGGGGAGAGCTTCCCGTTGTTCATTTCGATCTCTACCGGCTCACGCGGCTCGACGAGGTGTCGGGGATCGGTCTCTTCGACGCCGTCGACGGGCGCAACGTCGTCATCATCGAATGGGGCGACCGCCTTCCCTGCGGCGCGCTCGAGGTCGACGTCGAGGTCGTCATGCGGATCGCGGGAGCCGAAGAGCGCGAGATCGTCGTCTCGGCTCCGGGCGACTTCTGCGCCGCCCTCGAGGAGGCGCTGCGGTGAGCACGCCCGAGCTCGTCCTCGCCCTCGATGCGTCGCACCCGAAGGGAAGCGTCGCGGTCGCCCGCGGCGAGGAGATCCTCTGTGAAATCCTCTTCGACGCGAGCGACACGCACTCGGCCACGCTGCTCCCGAACGTGGACGCCTGCTTCAAGACGGCGAAGGTTTCCCTCGCCGAGGTCGATCGCATCGCCGTCGTCACGGGCCCGGGAAGCTTCACGGGGCTTCGGATCGGGCTCGCCACGGTGAAGGCCTTCGCCGCCGTGCGCCGCGTTCCCGTCGTGCCGCTCGTGAGCCTCGAGGTGCTCGCCGCGGCCTTCCCGTTCGTCTCGAGCCCCGTCGTGCCGCTCATCGACGCGCGGCGAGGCGAAGTGTACGCCGCCTGCTACCGCACGGCCGGCGGCTCCCCGGTCGAGGTCATCCCCGTTTTCTCGGCGACGCCGGATCGCCTCGCCGCTGCTCTCGCGGCCGCGGGGATCGCCGAGCCGCTCGTCATGTGCGGAACCGGATCTCTCAGGTACCGGGCCGCGCTCGAGCCCGCGATGCCCCCGGGCTCGCGGTTCGCGGGCGCGCGGTGGGCGTTCCCGTCGGCCGCGCTCGCGGCCGTCATGGCGCTCGGCCGCGAGCCCGTTCCCGACGAGGAGCTCGCCGCCCTCGAGCCGCTCTACGTGCGGCCGCCCGACGCCAAGCTCCCCGCGGACGCCCGCCTCAGGGAATGCGGAGGCGCCTGATGAGTCGGCGGCTCATCCGGTCCATGGAGCTGCGGGACATCCCGGGGATCCTCGAGATCGAAACGGCGAGCTTCCCGACACCGTGGACCGAAGGGATGTTCCGCTCGCAGCTCAGATTCGAGGATCGAGCGATCAATCTCGTCCTTGTCGAGGGCGATCGTATCGTCGGGTACGGGGCCGCCTGGAAGGCGTACGACGAGATTC
>JBGPBA010000185.1:0-3857 GCA_041481005.1 Candidatus Krumholzibacteriia bacterium
GTGTTCTTCCAGGAGTCGCTCGGTCCCCCCCAGATCATCGGGACGATCAAGCGCGAGCGCATCTCTGTCCTCATTGCGGTGCCGCGGATTCTCGAGGCGCTCAGAGAGAAGATAGAGCGCGACTACGAGGCTCGGGGCGCGCTCGAAAAGTTCCGCCGCGGGGTGGCGGCCGCGCGCGGGCACCATCCGCTGCGGCGCTGGTGGGAGTTTCGGTCGGTCCATTTCAGGTTCGGATTCAAGTTCTGGGCCTTTATCTCGGGAGGGGCGACGCTCCCTTCGGATGCCGAGGAGTTTTGGGACAGGCTCGGCTTCGCCGTGATCCAAGGATACGGCATGACCGAGACGGCCTCCCTCGTCACCGTCAATCATCCCTTCAAGCTGGCCCGCGGCTCGATCGGGCAGGTGATGCCGGGGCAGGAGGTGAAGCTCGCCCCCGACGGCGAGATCCTCGTGCGCGGGGAGAACGTGACCAAGGCATACTGGCGGGGAGCCCCGATCGCCGGCGGGCCGGACGACGGCTGGTTCCACACGGGGGACGTCGGCGCTCTCGACGAAAAGGGCAACCTCTATTTCAAGGGCCGCAAGAAAGAGGTCATCGTCACCGCGGCCGGCATGAAGGTTTATCCCGAGGACATCGAGCAGGTGCTCGATCGGCAGCCGGAGATCAAGGCGAGCGCGGTCATCGCCGCCGAGAGTCCGGGCGGGCCGGAGCCTCTCGCCGTGCTCGTCCTGCGCCTCCCCGATGCGGACGTGAAGGGCGTCATCGACCGTGCCAATCGCTCGCTCGCGGAGCATCAGCACGTGCGGCGCTGGCTCGTGTGGCCCGATGAGGACTTCCCACGCACCTCGACGCAGAAGATCCGAAAGGCCCCGGTCGCCGAGCGCGCCCTCGCGGCTTCCGGCGGAGCGGCTCGACCGGGAGCGGCCTCGTCGGCTCCGGCCCCCTCGGGCGGGATAGACGAGGTTCTCTCGCGGATCGGCGCGGGGGCGCATGGCACGGTCGACCCTTCCGCAAAGCTCGGGGCTGACTTCAAGCTCGACTCGCTCGGCCGCGTCGAGCTCCTCAGCGCCATTGAGGACCGCTATCAGGTCGTGATCGACGAAGCCGCATTCACCGAGGCGACGACCCTCGGCGACGTCGAGAAGATCGTTCGCGAGGGTACGCACGAGGAGGCGGCGCCGTATCCGTACCCGCGCTGGCAGGAGCGCCGGCCGATCGGATGGCTCCGCATCGCCATGCTGTACATCCTCGTTCTTCCCTTCACGTGGGCTCTGGGACGGCCCCGGATCAAGGGTCGAGAGCACGTGCGTGACCTCGCCGGCCCCGCGGTTTTCATCGCCAACCACGTCACGTTCGTCGACCATGCACTCATGCTCCTCGCGCTGCCGGGACGATTCAGGAGGAGAATGGCCATCGCGATGGATGGAGAGATATTGAGGGAGCGGGTCCATCCCTCTCCGGGGACCGGCCTCTTCAAACGAATGTTGTACCTTCTCGAGTACGTCTCGCTCGTATTCTTCTTCAATGTCTTCTCGATGCCGAAAAAGAGCGGTTTCCGAAAGAGCTTCGCCTTCGCGGGCGAGATGATGGACCGCGGGTACAGCGTCCTCGTGTTTCCCGAGGGCCGGCTCACGTCGGACGGCCGTGTGGGGTCCTTCATGCCGGGCACGGGGCTCCTCGTCTCCGAATTGAACGCGCCTGTTGTTCCCATGCGCCTCGACGGCCTGTGGGAGTTGAAACGTTCGCACAAGCGCCGGGCGAGGTCCGGAGAAATCTCGGTCGTCATCGGCGAGCCCGCTCGCTATGAGGCGGGCACCGAGCCCGAGCGGATCGCGGCCGATCTCGAGGCCCGAGTGGCGTCGCTCTCATCGCCGGTGCGCGACCCGGATGGTGGACTGGGATGGACACCGTGAATTGGAGAGGATTGATACCGGGGCTCTTCCTCGTCTTCTCGGCGCTCGCGGCCTCGCCGGCCGCCGGGGCGGAAAGCGGCACGCAGCGGGCGGGAGACATTCTGCAGATCGCGGTTCCGGCGGCGGGCTTCGCGACCGCGGTCTATCTCCGCGACGGGAAGGGCGCGGAGCAGTTCTTCGAATCGCTCGCGGTCGAGCTCGGCGCCGTGTACGCGATAAAATATGCCGTCGACAAGCCCCGTCCGCGGGGCAACGGGGACCGAGCGTTTCCGTCGGGGCACACGGCGGCGGCGTTTCAGGGCGCCTCGTTCATCGAACGGAGATACGGCTGGCGCTATGGAGCGCCGGCGTATCTCGTCGGCGCCTTCGTCGGGTGGAGCAGGATAGAGTCCCATCAGCACGACTTCCCGGACGTTCTCTTCGGCGGGGCGCTCGGGATCGTCTGCGGCTACGTTTTCACGACCCCCTATGAAGGGAGAAGCGTGAGAGCCGTGCCCGTTTCGGGCGCGGGGCTCCGCGGCGTCGGCATCGAGGTGCGGTGGTGAGCGGGACTCCCGAACACGCATTGGGGTGAGGGGGAGGAAATGCGGTCACCGATGCCTCTCGGCCAGGTACACGACCACGATCCCGTCGGTGAGCCTCTCGAAGGCGACATGCGTGAACCCCGAGGCCTCGAGCCTCGCCTTCAATGCCTCGGGGGCGGGGAAGACGCGGATCGATTCGGCGAGATATCTGAAGGGCGCCGCGGTGCCCGTGACGATCTCTCCGACGACCGGCATCACCTTGAATGAATAGAGCTCGTGGAGACTTCTGAGCCAGGGCGTCTTCGGCACGGAGAACTCGAGGATCATGAGCCTGCCGCCCCTCTTGAGGACGCGCGCCATCTCCTCGAGGCCTCGCTCGAGATGAACGAAGTTTCGGACGCCGAATCCGACGATAACGGCGTCGAAGGTCTCCGCGGGAAAACAGAGGCTCTCGGCGTCCCCCTGCGCCCACAACAATCTCTCGCGATGGCGGGAGCGACTCGCCCGTCGCAGTCCCGCGCGCATCATCGCCATGTTGATGTCGCAGACGGTGACGCTTCCCGCGGGCGCCGTCTCCCGCGCGGCGAGAAGGGCGAGGTCGGCGGTCCCGCCCGCTAGGTCGAGCACGCGGTCTCCATTTTTCAGGGCGAGGCGGCGGACGGCGAGTCGCCTCCATCTCTGATCGAGCCCGAAGCTGAGCAGCGCATCAGCCAAGACATACCGGCGGGCGATTGCATCGAAGTGTCGATCGACGAGGCGCCTCTTCTCGGCCGCCTCGACGTGCCTGTATCCGTAGGAAACCCGTTCGGTGTCCGACGCGGCGGAGCCGTCGTGCCCATTCAGTAGACGAGAGTCTTCCGATCCCACGGCCGTTCACCGCCCCTTATGTCGCCTCATCGAAGAGCCGTGCTCCCCAGTCGACCTCGACCGCGTACCGCATGCACTTCGAAAAGATCTCGTAATCGAAAACGGGGCAGCCTATGCCGCGCTTCTCGAGGATCGCCCCCGCCCGCGCGCTCTCGAATACGCGCGTGTCTTTCATATAGGGGTCGTACGCTTCGATTGAGCGGTCGAAAAGAAGCTCGAGGGCGTTCCTCGGCGTCTTTGCAAACTCATCGGGCAGCGCCGTCCGTACTCCCTCGACGTTGAAAAATCCTCTCGTCCATCCCGCGAGATCTTCGATGGTCGTGAGCTTCGTGTTCACGATGTGAAAGACGCCGCCGGCGGGCCCCTCATCCATGATCGCCATGAAGGCCCCGAGGAAAAAATCGACGGGAATGAGATTGATGCCTCCGGACGACGCCGCCGGGACCCGGAGCGGAAGGTACATTCGTCCCTGCCCGTCGGTCGTGACGCCCATCTCGCGCGCCCTCCGCCCGCCGCGCTCCTTGATGTCTTTCTCGTAGAGGGTCTTGAAGA
>JBGPBA010000186.1:0-3822 GCA_041481005.1 Candidatus Krumholzibacteriia bacterium
ATGGAGCTCGAACGCATTGTCGTGAAGTGCCTCGAGAAAAATCGTGACGAGAGGTATCAGAACGCGGCGGATCTCATCGCGGACCTCAGGCACGTCCAGAGGGCGGTGGGCGCCGGGGCCGGGACGGTGCAGCGATCGGCGGCACCTGCAGGCAGGCCCGCACGCAGAGTGCGGTGGTGGTACTGGGCGGCGCCTGTGATTGTCATTGCCCTTATTGCCACCGTTGTGTTCTTCAAGATGCCCCGACGGGCGACGCCCCCCGAAGAAAAATCCATCGCAGTCCTCCCCTTCGTTGACATGAGCCCCCAAGGAGATCAGGGATACTTCTGTGATGGAATGACGGAGGAGCTCATCAATCGCCTGAGCAGAATCCAGGGCCTGAGAGTCCCGGCGAGGACCTCCGCCTTCATGTTCAAGGGAAAGATCGACGACATTCGGGATATCGGCAGCAAACTCAACGTGCGAACGGTGCTCGAGGGAAGCGTGCGGAAGGCGGGCAACGAGCTCCGGATCACGGCGCAGCTCATCAACGTCGACGATGGGTATCATATCTGGTCCGAAAGGTACGACCGCGAGCTGAAAGACGTATTTGTCATCCAGGATGAGATTTCAACGGCGATCGTCAATGCGCTCAAACTGCACATAACCTCCGAAGAGAAACAGAAGATGTCCGAGAGACCGATTGACAACGTAGCGGCGTATGAATGCTATCTGAAGGCCTACGACAAGGTCTGGCGTTTCAGCGAGAGCGCTCTCGATAGCGCGGACCAGTATTTGCAGGACGGCATCGCCATCGTCGGCGATAATGCGCTGCTGTATTCGGCTCTGGCATTGGTCTATTGGCAGTATGTCAACATAGGCGCCAAGCAAGAGGATTACATTACAAGATCCGAAGAATATGCAAAGAAGGCGTTGGCTCTGGATCCTGATTTTCCGGCGGCACATGAAGTCCTTGCAACGATCTACCAGGACTTCCTCGGGAATCCGCAGGAGGCACTTCTTCATTACAAGAAGGCCCTGGCGGTGAACCCGAATGAGCTGAACGTCTTGCGAAAACTCGCGTATACATACATCGTGAATATCGGAAAGCCGGCTGCAGCCTTGCCCCTCATGGAGCGGGCAAGGCAGGTCGATCCGCTGGAACCCTGGAAATACTTGTCCCAGGGGATGCTGCATTTCTACGATGGACAGTACCCATTGGCTCTTGAGCAGTGCAGCAAACTCTATGAGGCGGATACCGAGAGTCCTCTTTCTCAGTTCTTCTATGCATGGATGCTGGTCTGCAACAAGGAACGCGACGAAGCCTTTTCCATTATTGACGCGAGCGCGAGATCGACTCCGGATAATGTGTGCACCAAGTTCGATCTTTTGCTGAAATACGGGATGCTGAAAGATAAGAAAAGAGCATTCGAGGAAATGAGTCCCGATTTCCAGAAAACATGCAAGAGGGATCCTGAATGGTCATACTACGTGGCGCTCATGCTGTCCTCGCTCGATGCGAAGCCGGAAGCTCTCGATTGGCTTGAGAATGCCGTCAATCGAGGGTTCATCAATTATCCGGCAATGGAGCGGACACAATTGCTCGATAATCTCCGCGGCGAGGAGCGGTTCAAGAAGCTCATGGAGCGCGCGAGATATGAGTGGGAGCATTTCGAGATATGAGCATGATCGGGAAGACAATCTCACACTACAAGATCCTCGAGAAGCTCGGCGAAGGCGGGATGGGGATCGTGTACAAGGCAGAGGACCCCCGGTTGAAACGGTTCGTCGCGCTTAAATTTCTCGGCGAGCGGTTCTCGTCCGATCCCGAGGCCCGCGCGCGTCTCGAGCGCGAGGCCCAGACCGCCGCGGCGCTCAATCATCCCAACATCGTCGGCGTATACGAGATCGGTGACTTCGGGGGGCGCGTCTACATCGCCATGGAGTACGTCGAAGGCCGAACGCTCGATGCCGTTATCGGCGGAAGGCCGCTCGCGATCGACCAGGCTACGGAGTTCGCCATCGCCATCGCCGACGCGCTCGCTCTCACGCACCGAAAGGGCATCATTCACCGGGACATCAAGCCGCGCAACATTATGGTGACTGCGGCGGATTCGGGTGTCCGGCGGGCGCCGCGGATCAAGATTCTGGATTTTGGCATAGCGAAGTTCAAGGGTCAGGTCGGCGCCGCCTTGACGAAAGCGTCGATCGGCACACCGGCTTACATGTCCCCCGAGCAGGCGAGCGGCTCGGCGGTCGATCATCGCGCCGACATCTTCTCTCTCGGCTGCGTTTTTTACGAGATGCTGTGCGGGGCGCCGCCTTTCGCGGGAGAGTACGAAGCAGCCGTGCTGTACAGTCTCGTGAATGAAGCACCGATCCCTCTCGCGCAGCGCAGGCCCGAGGTGCCGGAGCAGCTCGAGCAGGTCGTGAGCAAGGCCCTCGCGAAAAGACCCGACGACCGCTACGGGAGCATGGAAGCGCTCCTCGCGGACCTGGCGAGCTACCAGTATGATCCGATCATTCTCGCGATGAAGACGGGACGCGCGAGAAAATCGGTGGCCGTGCTGCCCTTTGAGGATATGAGCCCCGGCACGGAGGCCGGGTATCTCGCCGATGGCATGACGGAGGAAATCACGGTGGCGCTCTCGCGGAACGAGCAGCTCAGGGTGATCGCGCGGACATCCGTCATGCAGTACAAGGGGCAGGCGAAGGACGTGCGCGACATTGCGAAGGAGCTCGGCACCTCGCACGTGATCGAGGGGAGCGTCCGGCGGCACGGAGAGAAGCTGCGCGTGGCGGCACAGCTCATCGATGCCCTCGACGGAGCGCATCTCTGGGCGAATACCTATGACGGCATGATGAGCGACATCTTCGAATTTCAAGAGAAGGTGGCGCAGCAGGTGGCCGGCGCGCTCGATAGAGAAGGGAACCCGCACGCTCCCATCAGCCCTCGTCCCGATATGAAGGCCTACGAGTGCTTTCTCCAGGGAAAGCTCCTTCTCGACGTGCCGACCCCGCAGAACCTCGACCGGTCGGTGCGGCTCTTCGAGCGGGCGCTCGACATCGAGCCGCGTTACGCCGCCGCCCACGGCAGCATGTCGGTCGCCTACCTCTGGTACGTGGATACCGGCATGCGGCCCGATCCCGCCTACCTCGTGAAGGCGGAGCAAGCGGCAGAGAAGGCGCTCGCGATCGACCCCAACGAGCCCGGCGCCCTCTACGCAATGGCGAATCTGAAGATGAAGCGGGGAGCTATCGAGGAATCGTTCGACGGATTCACCCGCGTGCTTGCCATCGATCCGAACCACGGTCATGCCCGCATGTTTCGCGCGTGCCTGCTCTTCTATGCATCCTACTTCGAGGAGGCGCTGCGGGAGGCGGATCTGCTTCTCTCCACCGATCCGCACTGGCCGCTCGCGCACTGGCTCCACAGCACGATCCGCCTGCACCAGGGTATTTTCAATGCGGCGGTCGCCGAGTACGAGACGGTCGTCACGGAGCTTCCCCCGAAGCTCGTCTGGCTCGCCCTCGCCTATCGCTACAAGGGCGACATGACCCGGGCGTGGGAGGCGGCGCGCAAGCTGCAGGCGATCGATACGGACGGAAGCCTCTGGCCCTTCGCTTTTGCGTTTCTCGAGGGGGCGGAAGGCAAGGGGGCGAAGATACTCGAATACGTCAGCGAGGAGAAGCGGCGCGTTCACTGGGATTCCATCATTGAGGTCTATTGGATCGCATCTCTCTTCGCGATGGCCGACGAGCGAGAGGAGGCGCTCCGATGGCTCGAACGCGGCCTCGCGCTCGGGAATCGCAACTACCTCTGGTTCAAAATGGATCCGAATC
>JBGPBA010000187.1:0-3795 GCA_041481005.1 Candidatus Krumholzibacteriia bacterium
GACGTCATCTACGTTGACCCGCCGTACGCGGGCACCGTCGCTCAGCGCGTCGTGGACGCCGTCGGCGGCGCGAGGGGCGTCGTCTGCCGCGTGCTCATCGTCGAGCACGGGAGCCCCGTCTTCGCCAAGGAGGGCGGGTCGCTCGAGCTCGCCAAGGCGCGGCATTTCGGTCAGACGACCGTTTCGTACTTTCGCTACAGGAAGGAGGCGGGGGGCGGTGAAGGGTAAGGGAACGCTCGCGTTCTATCCGGGGACGTTCGACCCGATCACGAACGGCCACGTGGACCTCGTCAAGCGCGCGGCGAAGATCTTCGACCGGGTGATCGTCGCGGTGGCGAAGGGGGTTCACAAGAGCCCGTTTCTCACCCCCGAGCAGCGGTACACGCTCGTCAAGGAGAGCCTCGCGGGCGTGGACGGGGTCGAGGTCGTCGCGTTCGACGGCCTCCTCGTCGACGAGTTCAGGCGGCGGAAGGTGGACGTGGTGATCCGGGGGCTTCGCGCCGTGTCCGATTTCGAGTACGAGCTCATGGTCGCTCTCATGAATCGCAAGCTCGATCCGAGTTTCGAGACCGTCTTCCTGATGCCGAGCGAGCAGTTCATCTATCTTCACAGCTCGCTCGTGAGGGAGATCTACGAGCTCGGGGGCGAGATCGCATGTCTCGTTCCGCCGGCCGTCGTCGCGAGGCTCAAGGAATGGAATATCACATGACCCTATCGAAGGAGGAAAACGGTGGCACACGTGATCAGCAAGCGCGCGCGTGAGCTCGAGCCGTCGGTGACGCTCAGCCTCACCGCGAAGGCGAAGGAGCTCAAGGAGAAGGGTGAGAACGTCGTCGGCCTGACGGCGGGGGAGCCCGACTTCGACACGCCCGACGTTATCAAGCAGGGCGCGATCGAGGCGATCAACCGCGGCGAGACGAAGTACACGGCCGCCGAGGGGATCGCGCCGCTGCGCAAGGCGGTCGCCGAGATGTACTCGAAGAGGCTCGGCGTCCCGTACTCCGCCGCCGACGTCGTCATATCGCACGGCGCCAAGCATTCGATCTACAATGCTCTCTTCGCGCTCACCGATCCGGGGGACGACGTGCTCATTCTGTCTCCGTACTGGACGAGCTACCCCGACATGGTGAGGATCCTCGGCGGAAAGCCGCGGATCGTCGAGCTCACGAAGAAAACCGACTATAAGCTCACCCCCGAGATCTTCAAGAAACATCTCTCGCGGAAAAAGAAGCCGCGGGCGCTTCTCTTCAACTCGCCCTCCAACCCGGCGGGCATCGTGTACCGCCGCGAGGAGATCCTGCCGCTCGCGAAGCTCGTCCTCGAATCGGGCATCGGCCTCATCAGCGACGAGATCTACGAGTTCCTCGTCTTCGCCGGCTGGGAGCACCACTCGCCGGTGACGCTCGTCCCCGAGATCAGGAATCAGACCGTCGTCGTTACGGGCGTCTCGAAGAGCTACGCGATGACGGGCTGGCGCGTCGGCTTCGCGCTCGCCGAGAAGGACGTCGCGCACCGCATGGCGGCGTTTCAGGCGCATGCGACCGGCTGCCCGAACTCGGTTTCGCAGTGGGCGGCCCTCGAGGCGGTCCTCAAGGGCGGCGAGGAGCGCGATCGGATGTGCGCCGAGTTTGAAAAGCGCAAGGATCTTTTCGGCAAGCGGCTCGACAAGATTCCGGGGCTCCGCTACCCGGAGCCGGGGGGAGCCTTCTACTATTTCGTCGACGTTTCGAAGCTCTATCCGCGCTGCCGGGTGACCGACAGCTTCGGGTTCTGTCAGAAGCTGCTCGAGGAGCAAGGGCTCGTGGTCATCCCCGGGGGCGCCTTCGGCTGCGACAAGATGATCCGGTTCTCGTTCGCCGCGTCGGAGCAGGATATCGCCAGAGCTCTCGACCGGTTCGAGAACTTCGTGCGGAAGTACAGCGCATGATCGTGCGCGCGTCTCTGGGCGATCGTCGCGAGGCGGGGGCGTCCGCGGGGGCGCCGCACCGCCGAGGTGCCGCGCTGCCTGTCGATCGGGCGCGCGAGATCGCGCGTCTCGCCCGGACACTGCGGGGCATTTCCATCCATACCGAGCCGTATTACCGCCTCTCGTACAGCTTCGACGCGACGGGGGTGCGAGGGTCCTGCGGAGGCGTCGCCTTTCCGGCCAGCCTCGCCGACCTGCGCCGCCTCCTCGCCGCCGTGTCGCGGGAGGGGATTCCCGCGTACGTGCGCGGGGCGGGGTCGGGATTCTCCGGGGGCTCGGTTCCGCTGAACGGCGGTCTCGTCATTTCGACGGAGAAGCTCCGGCGCGTGCGCGGCTTCGACTCGGGGCGCGAGGAGGTCGAGGTCGAAAGCGGGGTCGTCAACAAGGAGCTCCAGGATTTCCTCGAGCCGCGGGGTTTTTTCTACCCGCCCGACCCGGCGAGCCTCAACTTCTCGACCATCGGCGGCAACGTGGCGGAGAACGCCGGGGGGCCGCGGGCCTTCAAGTACGGCGTGACGCGGCGCTACGTGCGATCGCTGACCTGGGTGACGGCGGGGGGCGAGGTCGTCGAGCACGAGCCGGCGCGCGGGGCGACCGCGGCGCTCGTCGGGGCCGAGGGCACGCTCGGCGTGATCTACGAGGTGCGCCTTCGCGTCGCGCCTCTTCCGGAAACGTACCGGACCTCTCTCCTCGAAGTGGCGCCGGGGACGGGCGCCCTTTCCTTCGCCGCGGGCCTGATCGCGGCGGGGCTGGCCCCGGGCGTGCTCGAATTTCTTGATTCGAAGACGATGGGGTGTGTCGCGGCATACTGCTGCGTAGACGGCCTCAGTCGGGACGCCGATTTTCTCTTCGTCGAGATCGACGGTCCCGCCGCGGAGACCGATATTCAGCAGCGGCTTCTCGCGTCCCGCGCATCGCGCGCCGGGATCGTTGTTCGCACGGCGCAAAGCTCCGCCGAGCGCGATCTGCTGTGGAAGGTGCGCCGGTCGGTGAGCCCGAGCCTCGCGCGGCGCGGTGTGACGAAGGTGAACGAGGACGTGGCGCTTCCGGTCGGGAGGCTCGAGAAAGCCGTGCGCTTCACCCACGAGCTCGCCCGCGAGCTCGACCTCGACTGCTACCTCTTCGGGCACGCGGGTGACGGGAACATGCACGTGAACATCATGACCGATCGCCGCCGGACCGAGGAGATGTGCCGCGTCGAGACCTTCGTCCGGCGCCTCTTCGCGCGCGTCGTCGAGCTCGGCGGAACGCTGAGCGGCGAGCACGGGATCGGGCTCACGAAGGGTCCGTATCTCGGGTTGGTATTCAGCCCGGCCGAGCTCGCTCTCGCGCGGGGGATCAAGCGGGCGATGGATCCGAAGGGAATCCTGAACCCCGGTAAATATTTCACGTTCCAAGGTGCCGCTGGATAAAAAGGCGCGCGGCCTCGGCCGCCGCCCGGCGGGAAGGCGCGCCGCCCGATGGGGCGGCGGGACAGGAAGCCATGTTCATCGATCGCGTGAAGGTCAAAGTCAAGGCCGGCAAAGGGGGCGACGGGTGCGTCAGCTTCCGCCGCGAGAAGTTCGTTCCGCGGGGAGGGCCCGACGGGGGCGTCGGCGGGCGCGGCGGGGACGTCATTTTCAAGGTCGATCCTCACATGCGGACTCTGCTTGATCTCTATTACCGGAAAAGCTACAAGGCCGAGCCGGGCGGACACGGACAGGGCAAGAACAAGACCGGCCGGGACGGCGAGTCGGTCGTCGTCATGGTTCCGCCCGGGACCGTCGTCGAGGACGCCGCCACGAACGAGACGATCGTCGACCTCGACGAGCCCGGAGAGGAAACGATTA
>JBGPBA010000188.1:0-3794 GCA_041481005.1 Candidatus Krumholzibacteriia bacterium
AAAGGAGCGTGACGTTCACGTTGATCCCCTCGCCGATGAGCTGCTCGATCGCGCTCAGCCCTTCGCGCGTGGCCGGCACCTTGATGAAGATGTTGGGCCTCTTGACGGCGACCCAGAGCCCGCGGGCCTCCTCGATCGTGCCCTTCGGGTCGTGCGCGAGGTGCGGATTGACCTCGAGGCTCACGTAGCCGTCCTTGCCGTCGGTCTTGTCATAGAGGGGACGGAACTCGTCTGCCGCGTCCTGCACGTCCTTCTGCGTGAGCGCGTCGTAAATCTCTTCGACTTTCTTCCCCTCGCGGGCGAGCGCCCGGATGTCGTCGTCGTAGAGATGGCCGCCGAGGATCGCCTCCTCGAAGATCGAGGGGTTCGACGTCATTCCCGCGAGCCCGTCCTCCTCGATGAAGCGGCGCAGGCGCCCGCTCGACAGAAGGTCGCGCCCGAGGTAATCGAGCCATATCGATTGTCCGAACGATGCGAGCCGTTTCAATGGATTTTCCTTCACGCTCAAGCCTCCCTGTGCTCCAGCTCCGCCACTTTCGCGAGGCGCCGGCGGTGGCGTTCGGCGCCCGAGAAACGCGCGGCGAGAAATATCCGTACCAGGTCCCAAGCAAGGGAGCTTCCGATGACCCGTCCGCCCAGGCATATCACGTTCATGTCGTCGTCCTCGACCCCTTGATGCGCCGAGAAGACCTCATGGACCAGGCCCGCGCGCACGCCGGGGATCTTGTTCGCGGCGACCGACGCCCCGACCCCGCTCCCGCAGACGCACACGCCCCGGTCCACCTGCCCGGCCGCGACGGCCCGGGCCATGGGCACCACGTAATCGGGGTAGTCGTCATCCGCCACCGGCTCGCGGTCGCCGAAATCGACGACCTCGTAGCCGGCCTCGCGGAGCTTGCGGCCGAGCTCCTCCTTGAGCGCGAACCCGGCGTGGTCCGAGGCGATTCCAACGCGCTTCGGCGCGACACGCACCTGCGTTTTATCTTCAGGCATGCTTCTCCCCCAGCAAGGCGAGCGCCCTCGCAACGACGTTCTCGACGGTGAATCCATACTCGCGCATCACGACCGGCCCGGGCGCCGAAGCGCCGAAGCGATCGACGCCGATCGCGTCTCCGCGCTCTCCGATGTAGCGGCACCAGCCTTGTGTCGCGGCCGCCTCGATCGCGAGCCGCGCCGTGACCGTCGGCGGCAGAACCGCCTCGCGATACTCGCGAGGCTGCATCTCGAAGAGCTCCCAGCTCGGCATCGAGACGAGGCGAACGGAGATCTTCCTCTCGGCCAGGGCGCGCCCGGCGGAGACCATGAGACCGACCTCGGAGCCGCTCGCGATGAGGATCAACCCCGGCTCTCCCTTCGACGGATCCGCGAGAACGTACGCGCCGCGGCGCAAGCCCTCGGCCGGGGCGAGCTCCGCGCGGTCGAGCGTCGGCACGTTCTGCCTCGTCAGGACGAGCGCCACGGGGCGATCCCTCGATTCGATCGCGACGCGCCACGCGACGGCCGTCTCCTCGGCGTCCCCCGGCCGAATGACGACGAGCTCTGGAATCGCCCGCAGGCCGGCGAGGTGCTCGACCGACTGATGGGTCGGACCGTCCTCCCCCAGCCCGATCGAGTCGTGCGTGAAAACGTAGATCACCTGGAGCCCCATGAGCGCGGCGAGCCTGATCGCCGGCCGCATATAATCGGAGAAGGTGAAGAAAGTCGAGGCGAACGGGATCATGCCGCCGTGGGCGGCGAGCCCGTTCGCAATGGCTCCCATGGCGTGCTCGCGAACGCCGAACGCGAGGTTGCGCCCGGCGTAGCTCCAGCCTCCGCCGACGGAGCCCTGCAGGTCGCCGACGGCCCGCGCGGGACTCTCGAAATCCCCGGCTCCCGCGATCGCCGTGAACGTCGACGGGTTGAGATCCGCCGAGCCGCCGATCACCGCGGGAAGCTTCGCGGCGATCGCCGAGAGCACCTTCCCCGATGCGGTACGGGTCGCCATCCCCTTCGCATCCGCGGGGAACCTCGGGATGCCGGCGTCCCAATCCGCCGGGAGCGTTCCCTCTATGCGCAGACGAAGCTCCCGAGCGAGCTCCGGTTCGTCCTTCTCATACGCGGCGAGCTTCCCGTTCCATTCGGCCTGCGCCCGCGCGCCACGATCGCGCGCCCGACGAAAGTGCCGCTGTACGTCCGCGGGGACGTAGAAGGTCGGCTCGCGCGGCCATCCGAGGTTCTCCTTCGTCAGCTTCACCTCTTCCTCGCCCAGCGGCGAGCCGTGCGCGGCGAAGGTGTCCTGCTTGTGCGGCGATCCGTAGCCGATGTGCGTGCGGACGATGATCAAGGAGGGCCGCTCCCGCTCCTCGCGCGCCGCGAGGAGCGCCCGGTCGATCGCGTCGAGATCGTTTCCGTCCTCGACGGACTGGACGTGCCAGCCGTACGCCTCGAACCTGCGGGCCCGGTCTTCCGTGAAATCGAGCTGCGTCGAGGCGGCGAGCGAGATTCGGTTGTCGTCGTACAGGTACACGAGCTTGCCGAGCTTGAGGTGCCCGGCGAGCGAGGCGGCCTCGGAGGCGACCCCCTCCATCAGGTCTCCGTCGCTCACGATCGAATACGTGAAGTGATCGATGATCTCGCGGCCGGGCCTGTTGTAGCGGGCCGCGAGGTTCGCCTCCGCGATCGCCATGCCGACGCCGTTTCCGAATCCCTGGCCGAGCGGCCCGGTCGTGATCTCCACTCCCGGCGCGAGACCGCGCTCCGGGTGGCCCGGCGTCATGCTTCCGTATTGCCTGAACCGCTTGATCTCCTCGAGCGGCAGGTCGTAGCCCGTGAGGTGGAGCAAGCTGTAGAGCAGCATCGAACCATGGCCGGCCGAAAGAACGAAGCGATCCCGGTCGAACCACGACGGGTCGGCCGGGTTGTGCCGAAGATATCGCGTCCACAGCACGTACGCCATGGGTGCCGCGCCCATCGGCATGCCCGGATGGCCGCTGTCGGCTTTTTGCACCGCGTCGACGGAGAGGAAACGGATCGTGTTGATGGAGCGCTGCTCCAGTGACGCATCGGAAGACGCCGCGGAAGTTCCTTCACTCGTCATTCAATTCTCCTTGGCTCATGTGCTCGTGCGTCGAGGGCCGCGATACGGCCGAACGGACGGAGCCGGCACACGCGAACCACGCCACGCGAGCTCTGCGAACGCACCTGGCGGAGATTCGGACAAACGCTCAATCGAGATCGGGCTCAAGCAGCTGGTTGGAAACGCGGTTCGCTTTTTCCCCTCGAGAAAATTGTCGCGCCATCACGAGCGGGAATGCAAGCAATAATTCTGCGGCGCCCGAGCGCCTCACCCGTAGTAGCCGCACCGGGCAAGGGCGAGATTCCACCTTTTGCTGACCTCTTTCCACGGCCGTTTTCGGCGCTCCAGCCCCCTCGTGGCGCCGCAGCCGCGTTCCCAATCCATTGAGAAAACGGATGATCCAGGCTTGGGCGCCATTCGCTGCCGTGCGGACCGGTTTCCCGAGGAGAGAAACCGCGCCTCGAGGACGGGGAAAGCTCGTTGTACAATGGATTGCGACGACGGCATGGAACGAGCGGCGCGGAGAAAGGAGCGCGTCATGGTCTGCGGGTTCAGTGAGCAGCATTCGCCGCGGGAGGAGATTGAAGCCGCTCTCTTCCCCGGCACGTGAGCCTCGCGGCTTCGGCGCCACGAGAGAGACCCGTGGCGAACCAAACTTGAAATACGACACGGAGGTGTGAAATGGCCGATAACAAGGTCATGACCGAGCCCAAGTTCGCAGAGATGATTCAGACGGTCG
>JBGPBA010000189.1:0-3784 GCA_041481005.1 Candidatus Krumholzibacteriia bacterium
GCGTCCCCCGCCTCGCGGGCCGTATGGATCGCAAGCGCCCTGAGCGTGGCCGCCCTCATGGGAAACCCCCGGTGCGTGCCGCGATAGTATTTCTGGAGAAGCGCGAGCGACCCGCAGACGTTCGGCGATGCCATCGAGGTGCCGTAGTAATAATCGTACGAGGTATCGGACGTCGCGACCGAGGAGTAGACGTTCCACCCGTCCCCGACAAGGTCGGGCTTGATTCGTCCGTCATCGGTCGGCCCCCAGCTGCTGTACGGTGTCATGAGGACGTCGGCGGGTCCCGTGTAGTTGAGACACGGCTCCACGGCGCCGATCGTGAGAGAGTTCTTCGCAATCGAGAAACCGTTCGGGATGCAATCGTAGCCGAACGGGGCCCCGTCATTGTCCCTCACCTTCGTGCTCCACCGCCAGCTGCTGTACCGGAAGTCAAAGTACAGGTGCCGCGTGCCGGGCGTGACGGCGTCGTTTCGATCGTTGCCCGCCGCGGTCACGACGAGGTAATTGGGCGCGGCCGACTGGAGCTCGTCGAGGTCCCGGGCGATGTCATCGTAGAATCCGAAGCGGTAGTCGGTCGTTTCGCTGATGGTCGAGTCGCCGAACCAATACCAGTCGTTCGACTCGAACCAGCCGCGGATCGGCCCGTACGAGTGGCTCGACACGAGCAGCCCATGAGCGGCCTCGTTCGCCATCTCGGCAAGGTCGTCGTTCCATTCGTACGCCTTGATCTTCGCCTGGTACGCCATTCCCTTCGCCTCGGGCTTCACGCCCGCGCCGATCATCGTGCCGGCGACGTGGGTCGAATGGTCGTCGAAAATGGGAGTGGAAGGATCACCCCAGGTCACGCGCGAGAAAAGCTCCTGGTGGGTGAACCGGGGCGCCCCCGCGTCCCAGAGGCCGATCGTGAACCCGGCCCCTCCGCCGATATAGACCTGGGCGCTGTCGGTCCGCGTCGTCTTCGCCGACTCGAGGTTGGAGGTCGCGTAGTAAAATGGGAATCCGCTCTGAAGGCCCTGCAGCTCGAAGACCTTCCCGTGGGAGGTCTTGCCCTTGACCGGCCAGCCGCCCGACTTGGCCAGCTCCCGTGCCTGCTCGCGGCTCTTCTTGCTCGCGGCGCGGTAATCGTTCGCCATTTTCTCGAGCTCCTGCGACTGCGCCGAAAGAGGGCACGCGGCGAGCGCCACGGCGCCGACGAGGGCGAAGAGAACCCGTTTCTTCAAGGCGAACCTCCGGGAAAGGTGGCGGGCCAAGATGCTCGAACCATGGCGGATATGCGTTTTTAATGATACAGGAAAAAGGCCTCGTCTTCCAGCGAAAACACCGTTTCCCCATGCCGAATCCAAGGTAGCGGCGGCGCAGCGCGTCTGCTATTATTCCTTTTCCAGCAAAGGAGCGTACAATGCATGCAAACGGATTCATCGGAAGGTATCTCGCGTCGTCGGCGCTTGTCGTCCTTTGCGCCGCCGCCTTTGTCGCGCCGGCGGGGGGCCGTGGAGGAACCGTGAAAGACAGCAGGGGACAAGACATCACGTATCCCGAGACGAAGAGAATCGCCGTCGTCGATACTCTTCACGGCAAACGGATAACCGATCAATACCGCTGGCTCGAGAAAACGGACGACCCCGAGGTGCAGCAGTGGCTCGCCGCCCAGAGCGCCCTGACGAGGCGCGTGCTCGACGGCATATCCTGCCGGAGCGCGATCAGGAGTAGACTCGAGGCTTTGAGCACGATCGGAAAGGTCGATCCGCCGCGGGTCAAGGGAACGAGATATTTCATCGAGAAACGAGAAGGAAGCGAGAACCAGCCCGTCATCTCCTGGCGCGAAGGTCCGTGGGGCGAGACGAAGGCTCTCATCGATCCGAACAACCTGAGCACCGACGGAACGATCGCCGTCGACTGGTGGTACCCGTCTCAGGACGGCCGCCTCGTCGCCTACGGACTTTCCGAGGGCGGGAGCGAGCAAAGCACGCTGCACATCATCGAGGTCGACTCGGGGGATCTCCTCGCCGACACCATCCCGCGCACGCGGGGAAGCTCGGTTGCGTGGCTCCCCGACGGCACGGGCTTCTATTACTCGAGGTTTCCGAACCCGGGGGACGTTCCCGCCGGCGAGGAGAATTTCCACAGCCGGATCCGATTTCACAAGATCGGGTCCGATGCGGTTGCCGATCCGGTCATCTTCGGCGAAGGGCGCGACATGCGCGACTGGCTCTCCTGCAGCCTCTCGGACGACGGGAGATTCCTTCTCGTGCACGCCTCCGAGGGGGCGAGGATAACCGAGCTCTACGTGCGGGACCTGAGTGACGCCTCCGGCACCTTCGTCTGCATCTCGGGCGGACGCGAGGCGCACTTCTACGGGGCCGTCGAGGACGGCGAGATCTACATTCAGACGAATGACGGCGCCCCGAATTACCGGATCTTCAAAACCGACGAGGCGCACCTCGCTCGCGGGAGCTGGAAGGAGATCGTTCCGGAGCAAAGCGCGCGGCTCGAGTTCATGGATCTCGTCGGGCATCGCCTCTACGTCTGCTACCTCGAGAACGCGTCGAGCCGCCTCTATGAATATGGGCTCGACGGAGGGGCCGCGAAGCCGATCGGCCTGCCGGGAATCGGCACCGTCTACGGAATCGGCGGGGCCTGGAAGGGCAGCGAATGCTTCTTCGGCTTCGTGTCCTTCTTCACGCCTCAGACGGTTTATCGCTACAGCGTCGACGATGAGGTCGTGGACACGTACGACAAGATCGATTCGCCGATCGACGTCTCCCATTACACCTCCGAGCAGGTCTGGTATCGATCGAAGGACGGCACGAAGATCCCGATGTTCATCGTCCATCGAAACGATCTCGTTCTCGACGGGCGCAATCCGACGATCCTCTATGGGTACGGCGGCTTCGACATCTCGATCACCCCCTCATTTCTGAAGAACGCGATGCCGTGGCTCGAGCGGGGAGGCATCTACGCGCTCGCGTGCCTGAGAGGCGGCGGGGAGTTCGGCGAAAAATGGCACGAGGCGGGAATGCTCGCGAACAAGCAGAACGTCTTCGACGACTATATCGCCGCGGCCGAATGGCTTTCGGCGAAGAAGTATACCTCCCCGGCTCGTCTCGCCCTCTTCGGCGGCAGCAACGGGGGGCTTCTCGTCGGCGCGGCGATCACCGAGCGGCCCGACGTCTGCAAGGCCGCCATTTGCGCCGTGCCGCTCCTCGACATGATCCGCTACCAGCGGTTCTCCGTCGGGCGCTACTGGATCACGGAGTACGGCGATCCCGACAATCCCGCGCAGTTCGAATTCCTGTACAAGTATTCGCCGTATCACCACGTGAAGCCGGGCGGCCGCTACCCGGCGACCCTCTTCACGACCGCCGAATCCGATTCGCGCGTCGACCCGATGCACGCGATGAAGATGACGGCGCTCCTTCAGGCCGAGAACGGCTCCGACAGCCCGATCCTCCTTCGCTACGAAACGAAGGCCGGTCACGGGATCGGGGCGCCCGTGCAGAAGGTCGTCGACGAGTACGCCGACTTCCTCGCGTTCCTGTGCTGGCAGCTCGGGGTCGAGACGAAGTGATCGGCGCGCGGCGCCTGGAAGTCGACCGTGGAGGAGAGCGGGCACGTCGTGCCCGGGCGAGCGGCCCTTATTTCAAAAGGGCGATCGCGCCGCTCGCGATGAACTGAACCGCGATCGCGGCCAGGATGAGCCCCATGATCCGGGTCACGATGTTGATCCCGGTCTTGCCGAGCACCCTCGAAATCGGCAGCGCGAGCCTGAGCGCGCCCCACATGA
>JBGPBA010000190.1:0-3780 GCA_041481005.1 Candidatus Krumholzibacteriia bacterium
CTGCCCGTCTCCATTCGCGCGACCGTGTTCTATAACCGCGAGCTCGAATCGACGAATTTTATCGTCCCGGGGCTCGCCGCGATCGTCATGATGCTCCTCGGGGCGCTTCTCACCTCGGTGACGATCGTCCGAGAAAGCGAGACGGGCACCCTCGAGCAGATCCTCGTGAGCCCCATTCGCCCCTTCGAGGTGGTCGCGGGCAAGGTGCTCCCGTACCTCGGGCTCGCCGTCTGCATCGCGGCGATGATCGTGACGATCGGGCACTTTTGGTTCCACGTGCCGTTTGTCGGCTCGCGGACGGCGCTGCTGCTCTACGGCGTCCTCTACCTCTTCACGGCCTTGTCGCTCGGCCTCCTCATATCGACGCTCGTTTCGACGCAGCAGGTCGCGATGATGCTCTCGCTCATGCTGACGCTCCTTCCGACGATCATGCTCTCCGGTTTCATCTTCCCGATCGCTTCGATCCCGAAGGTGCTCCAGGTCGTCTCGTATGCCATCCCGGCGACCCATTTCCTCGTCATCATCCGGGGCGTCGTGCTCAAGGGGAGCGGGCCCGGCGATCTCTGGGTTCATATCGCGGCGCTCGCGGCCATCGGGCTCGTCCTCATGTCCCTCGCGATCAGACGCTTCGGGCTCAAGCTCGCGCGTAAGGGGGCCGGGGGATGAGGGGCGTGCTTCATCTGGTTCGTAAGGAGCTCCGGCAGGTCTTCCGCGATCCGGGCATGCTGCGGATCATATTCATCGTGCCGCTTTTCCAGCTCTTCATTCTCGGCTACGCGATCACCTTCGACGTGAAGAACATCAAAATGATCGTCATCGACCGCGACATGACGAGCGCGAGCCGAAGCCTCATCGACCGTTTCACGAACAACGAGCACTTCGTCGTGCGGCGGATCGCGGACCCGGGAAACGGCATCGAGCGCTACCTGCGCCGGGGCGAGGCGGTCTTCGCCCTCGTCATCCCGAGGTACTTCGGGCGCGACCTCGAGTCGGGGGGCTCCCCCCAGGTCGACATCCTCCTCGACGGAACGAACTCGAACACGGCCGGGATCGCGCTCGGATACTGCAACAGAATCCTTTTCCGCTTCATCAGCGATCGAGTCGCGCTCGGCCTTGCCCGGGTCCCGGCGATCATGCGGAACCTCCGGGTCGTCGAGCCCGAGACGCGTGTCTGGTACAACCCCGAGCTGAAGAGCGTCTATTTTATGGTGCCGGCGATCGTCTCGATACTGCTCCTCATTATCACGATGCTCCTCACCGGGCTCGCCATCGTGAAGGAGCGGGAGATGGGAACCCTCGAGCAGCTCCTCGTGACGCCGCTTCGACCCTGGCAGATCATCGCGGGCAAGACGATTCCCTTCGCCCTGCTCGGGCTCGCCGACATGGCGCTCGCGACGACGATCGGGGTTCTCTGGTTCCACATCCCCGTTCTCGGCAACGTCGCACTGCTCGCGCTGCTTTCGTTCGCCTTCATTCTCACGACGCTCGGGCTCGGCGTTCTCATCTCGACGCTCGCGAGCACGCAGCAACAGGCGCTCTTCATCACCTGGTTCTTTCTTCAGATGTTCATGATTCTGAGCGGCATCTTCTATCCGATCGAGAACATGCCGCGGCCGGTGCAGATGATCACTCTCGTTAATCCTGTCCGCTACATCGTGGCGATCAACCGAGAGCTCTTCCTCAAGGGAGCCGGCATCGGGGCCCTGTGGCCCGAGCTCCGAGCGCTCCTCATCATCGGGGTCTGCGTCTTCAGCTTCGCGACGCTGCGCTTCCACAAGCGAGCGGGCTGACGGGCGGCTCCGCAAGCTGCCGTAGCCGCCCCGCGAATGTCTCCCCTAACGACTTGAACGGCTTTGCGTTAGCCGAGAAAATATGATATATTGAAAGGAATCGGTCCGCGGAAGGAAATACATTGCCCGTATCGTGCAAGACAGCAAGAGGACAAGCAAAAGGTCGGGCCGCGCGACTCCCTCTCTCCCCGTTGGTCGCTCCGCTCTTGGCGGCGGCCATAGCCGTCGATGTCTGCGCGGCGGGCGTCATGGCGCAGGACCGCGATGATGCGATCAAAGACAAGTTCAGGGTAATTCCGCGGTCGCTCGTGCTCGACGGGAGCGCCGTCCACTACGCAGGCAACCTCCAGATGAACGTCACGAACTTCGGCTTTCTCGGGTCCATGCCGAAGAGCGCATACGCGATGTCCGAATCGCCGTCGGCCCAGTGGCCGGCCGGGAGCGGCGTCGAGTATCTCTACGCGGCCGGGATCTGGATCGGCGCCGAATTGGACGGCGTCCAGGCCGTCTCGACGGGATACCCCGAGACGGAGTTCTACCCGTCAGGCGACCCCGTCGACGTCATTTACCATGCTCATGAGGGGGACAAGGGGGGCAACCGCGACCCGGGCGTGGCCGACGACGACGGCGACGGCAGGGTGGACGAGGACTGGCTCAACGGCCGCGACGACGACGGCGACGGGTTTATCGACGAGGATTTCGCGGCCATCGGAAAGCTCATGTACTCGTGCTGGTACACGGACGATCAGCCGGTGGCCAGGAGGGCCTGGCCCGAGCATACGCCCTTCGGTCTCATGGTCCGGCAGGAGACCTATCAGTGGAGCGAGGAGGCGTACAACGATTTCGTCGCGGTTCACTATCACATTACGACGACCGGCTCGAAAATCCTGACCAACCTCTACGTGGGGATATACGCCGACCTCGACGCGGGGCCGCGCGATCGACCGAACTATTTCAAGGACGACATGATCGGCACGTGGGAAGGACTCTGGTGCGCGAAGACGGGGGGCGTCGAGATACCGGTGCGCCTCAAGATCGTGTACGTCTTCGACAAGGACGGCGACGGAGGCAGAACGCCCGGCTACTTCGGCGTCCTCTTCCTCGGGAGCCAGCTGGATTCGGGGCCCGGCTCGCAACCGACCGCGGGCCGGTTGAACGCGATCAGGATATTCGCGGGACTGCTCCCCTTCGAGCGGGGCGGCGAGCCCGTGAACGATTTCCAGCGCTATACGGCGCTGTCACAGTACGCGCGCGACCCGAACACCGAAACGATGAACGACTACAAGGTGCTTATGAGCACCGGTCCCTTCCCGATACTCCTGCCCGAAACGGCAATCGACTTCGACGCCGCATTCGTCGCCGGGCAGGGCCTCGACGACATGCTCGACAACGCCGCGATGGCGGCGCTCATTTACCGGGGGATCGGGTTCGACAAGGACCATAATCCGAATACGGGCGTCCTCGGCAGGGAGACCCCGCTCGTGGGGCCGATGAAGATGGTCGATCCCGATCCATGCGACGGCATCACGGAGTCGATCGACGTGAACAAGGGCGAGACGCTCTGGTTCAATCTCGACTGCAGCGAGGAGCGGACGCTGTGGAATTTCAGGGACTGCTTCCACGGGAACATGCCCTTCTCCCAGATCCAGACGGGCGTCAATGGGAAAGAGGCCCAGATTCACTGGATCACCTCCCAAACGCCGCCGCCGCCCCGGATGAGGGCGATTCCCGGGGACGGGAAGGTGACCCTGATCTGGGATAATCTGAGCGAGATCACCCCCGACCAGATCACGCTGCAGTACGACTTCGAGGGATACCAGATTTGGCGGGCCGAGGATTGGCACCGGCCGCTCGGCACGAACTTCAAGACCGGTCCGAGCGCGGACCTCTGGCACATGCTCAGGAACGTCGATCTCGTGAACGGAATCGCGCCCGACTACGATTTCAAAAAGCCGTACGGGCAGGGCGGGCTCGAGTACCGGCCGCTCGA
>JBGPBA010000191.1:0-3755 GCA_041481005.1 Candidatus Krumholzibacteriia bacterium
CGGCGGGCTCGATGGGCCGCGCGCATTCTCTTGCTCGAGAGAGTACGACGAATATCTCATGGCGGTCCTCGGGAGTGCTTTGACATCGGGAATGGAGGCGGGGCCGAGCCTCCTCTCTCAGGCGATTTCTTCGAGGGGCGCCATGGAGGTGCTCGGATGGAACAACGAGCGATTGTGCCGGCGGCGGGTCGCGCTTGATGGATTGGAGTTGCCGGACGAGAAGCCGGGCCGCGCGAGCGCCATCGATGGGCGCGCGATACAGCAGAAGATTCTGAGCGATATCGCCGGGAGGATCTTTCGAGAGTTCGATCCCGAAGGGATCATGACGCGATAGCGGAGCGATAGCCATGGCGGAAGCACCGGATAAGAAGGCCGCGAAGGCGGACGCAAAGAAGAAAGACGTCACGGACGATTTTCTTCTGTGCAATAGGTGCGGACTATGCCGGTCGGTCTGCCCCATATTCGACGTGTACCACGAGGAGTGGGCCGGGGCTCGCGGCAAGGTCGAGCTCGCCGAGGCGTTCTTCCGCGGCGAGAAGCTCGAGGATAAGGATCTTCAGAGAGTCTTCGACCTGTGCCTCCACTGCATGACGTGCGAGGAGAATTGCCCTTCGGGGATGCGGGCCGATGAGATCGTCATGGCGGTGCGCGCGGAGATGGCGAGACGGGGGCTCATGCCGCGGGCGAAGCGGGTCGGCCTTCGACTTCTCGGGGGCATGGACAACGCGCTTTTCAAGGCGATGCGGGCTCTCGGGCTCGCACGCCGGGCCCCGCTCCACGGGGTCGGGCGCAAAGGGCCGCTCTCGTTTCTCTATCCGCTTGTCGGGTGGCCGCGCGAGAGGTTTATCCCGCTCCCTTCCGCGGAGCCCTTTCTCTCCTCGGGCCCCGAGCTCCATCGGGCATCGGACGTCGGCATCACGCTCCCGGACCCCGACGAGGTCCGCCACGGCGGCATCCTGCTGGGAGAATCGATCGACAAGGACAAGGCCGCCGATCTCATCGAGCGCGTCGCCGCGGCGTGTCGGGATAACGCGGGGCGCGGCAAGGTTGCTTATTTCTTCGTCGGCCACGCCGTGAATCAGTTCTTCCCTGAGGAGGCGCGCGCCGTCACTCGCCTTCTTAATATTCTCGGCATCGACGTGCTGGCCCCGAAGGATCAGATCTGCTGCGGGGCGCCGATGTACTACGCGGGCGAGATCGAGGCGACGCGCAAGAGCGCCGCGGCGATGCTCGAGAAGTTCGAGGGACGCAGCTACGACTGGATCGTGACGACCTGCTCGTCGGGCGGCCTCATGCTGAAGGAGGAGATCCCGCGGCTCTTCGATATCTATGGCGACGGCTACTTCGAGGTCACGTGGGACGCCGAGACGGAGACGTTTGTCCGGAGCCCAAGGCCCGATACGGCCAAGCGGGAGTTCCCGGAGGCCGAGAATCTCTACAAGCAGTACGTCGAGGGGAAGGTGCGCGACGTGAACGAGCTCATCGCCGAGCAGCTCGGGCTCAAAGCGGAGCTCGAGGACCTGGGTAGGATGCTGGAGGGGACGGAAGGTGCGCCGATGGGGGCTTGGGCGGCTTCGGGAGGCGGCGGCGCAGGCGGCGCCGAGGGCGTTGGCGCGGGGCCGGCCCCGGGGCTGCGCGTCGTCACCTACCACGAGCCCTGCCACCTGAACAGGGGGCAGGAGGTCGACTGGCAGCCGGAGGCGATTCTCAAGGCGCTCCCGAGCTACAGATACGTGCGGATGAAAGACGCCGACCGCTGCTGCGGGGGAGGGGGCTCATTCACCTTCCTTCACAGCGAGGCCTCGGCCGAGGTGGCGCGCAAGAAAATGGACGCCGTGGCGGAGGTGCGCCCCGACGTCCTGGCGACGGCGTGCCCGCTGTGCCGCCTCCAGCTCATGGACATGCTTCGGCAGCGGTTCGTCGTCGGAGCCAAGGCCCGGCATGAGGAACCCGTCAGCATCCCGGTCGTCACGCCGCCCGAGCTTCTGCTCGAGGATCTGCTGCGAATCATGGCGGTGATTGGCGGCGCGGGGCGCGGGTGATCTCCGAGTCGCGGGGCGGCCATCTTCGGGCCGTCACTTCGCGGCCATCCGCGGGTGATTTGAGCGTTGACAAGGCCCGAGTAGGCCATTATTATAGGTGCTCGGCGATGCCTCCGGGCGTCGCCGGCATTTTGAAAAGCTAGAATATCTCGTGCTCCTGAGTAGCTCAATCGGTAGAGCATCCGGCTGTTAACCGGAGGGTTGTAGGTTCAAGTCCTACCTCAGGAGCCAGATTATTTCTATACGAACTAGGGCTGCCCCGCTGGTTAACACAGTCCCGTGAGACGGGCATCTTCGCCGAGCCGCTATTACCCGAACATATATAAGGGTTTGCACGATTGCCCACTTGGCACCGGGACTCTCTGTTTCGCAAGGGACCCTTCGCCGCGATACGAAGTCTGCCTGAAAACGCGCTGTCCCTCCTGAAAACTCCATCCGTGCAGAATTCCGTTGCTTTCCTGGCTAAGCCGCGCTGCGCAGTCGTCGCAAAGAAGTAGATTGCTCTCATTGGATTCAGGGCGCCGGGATCAGAGGGGGAGCCATCTCAAATCTGGGCAGAGCCCCACGGAAAGGGTCGCGTCAAATACGAGTCCGAGGATTACGCAGCTCGTCTGTAATACCGATGATGCAATCCGCCGACCATGGGTTCTGCATCGATCGGTCCGAGCCCGGGTGGCTCAACCGGTCTCGGCTGCGGGCAGTCCTTCTCCAATCCAAGGTGGGTGCGCGATTCGTGGTAGTATTTGAAATACTCCTTGAGCACCCGCCGGAGATGCTTCTCGTTGAAAATGATCGTACGATCCAGACATTCCCGCCTAATCGATCCGATCAATCGCTCAACGTAGGGATTCTGCCAGGGGGACCGAGCTGAGATCAGCACGTGCTCGATACCCATCGATTCAACACGGTGAGTGAACTCACCCCCGAATATGCCATCTCGATCACGGATCAAGTACTTCGGGGCCGTATCCCACGGAAAGGCCTCCACGATCTGCTGGCCCGTCCAGGACGCGGTCGGCGACTCGGTCACATTGAAATGGACCACTTTCCGTCTTTCGTTGTCCAGAACGAGAAAGACGAACAACACTCTAAAGGTTGCCGTCGGGACGGTGAAGAAATCCACAGAGACAATATCCTTGGCGTGGTTCTGTAGAAACGTGCGCCAGGTTTGAGAGGGAGGCTTCCGGCAGCGAGTCATATACTTCGAGACGGTGGCTTGGCTGATTTCGATACCGAGCTTGAGCAGCTCACCGTGAATCCTTGGCGCACCCCAAAGTGGATTGGCCCGTGACATTCTGCGGATAACATCACGCACCTCCTTTGAAACTCTTCGCCTTCCCATCCACCTCGGTCGGCTTTTCCACTTCCAGTACAGCCGGAATCCTCTTTTATGCCACCGGATAACGGTCTCGGGTTGAACAAGAATCAACGGTCTTCGCCAATCAGCCCACAATCGTGACAGGATGATCCAAAGGGTTCGATCCCGGTCCGTCAAGCGAGGCCTTTTGGCATTTCGTTTGAGGACATCGAGCTGATGACGGAGCGCGAGGTTTTCCAAGGCCAACGCATGATGCGACCTCAGCGCCGAAATGATGGTGCGTAGGATGATGAAAAGCACGTGGCTTATATAATGCTCGGATCACGGTAAGCGCAAGTACTGCAATGCGGACGGAATTAATGGAAGGCACAGCTAATAAGTTGGACGTACTTCAC
>JBGPBA010000192.1:0-3754 GCA_041481005.1 Candidatus Krumholzibacteriia bacterium
CCCAAAATCTACTATGCCACGCAGACGGGCGTCAAGCCACCGACCTTCACCCTGTTTGTCAACAAAGCCGCCTATTTTCCTAGATCTTATATACGTTATCTCAACAATCAGGTGAGAAAAGTGTTTACCTTCGAAGGGACAGCAATTAAGATCTCCCTCAGATCCAAGGAGAGATGAGGATGACGCTGTTCCTGAAAATCCTGCTCGTTGCCGTGTCGAGCTACCTCATCGGATCGATCCCTTCGAGCTACGTCATGGGAAGGCTCCTCCAGAGGATAGACCTGCGGGAGCATGGCAGCGGGAATCTCGGCGCCGCGAACACGTTCCGGGTCCTCGGGCTCAAGGCGGCGATTCCGGTGCTCGTCTTCGACGTCGGCAAGGGCTTCGTCGCCGTTTGGTACCTCTCGAGACTCGGCGGTCCGCAGACCGTATTCGCGCTCTTGGCCGCCTTCGCCGTCGTTATCGGACACAACTACTCGATCTTCGTCGGCTTCTCGGGCGGAAAGGGCGTCGGAACGACCGCGGGCGCATTCGTCGCGCTCGCTCCGACGGCGCTGGGCATGTGCCTCGCTCTCTGGGTGATCACCCTTCTCCTGAGCCGCATCGTGTCGGTCGCGAGCATGGTCAGCGCCGCGTTCCTCCCACTCTCGATTCTCATTTCAAATCGCTTCCTCGGAAGCTCGGTTCACTATTCGGTGACGATTGTCGCCTGTATCGTCGCGGCGGTCGTCTTCATCAAGCACAGCCCCAATATCCGCCGACTGAGGGAAGGCACGGAGAAAAGGATTTTCTAGCATATGGGCAAGGCGGCCGGAAGACGTACCCGAACGAAAGAGCGCGCCGTCGTGCTCGGGGCGGGGAGCTGGGGCACGACCCTCGCGATCCTTCTCAATGAGCGCGGGCACGAGGTCCGCCTCTGGGAGTACTACCCCGAGCTCGCCGAGGCGATCCGTGCCTACCGCGAGAACTGCCGGTACCTACCCGGCATCCCCGTGCCCCGATCGATCAACGTGACCTCGGATATGGACGAGGCGCTCGAAGGCGCTTCCTACCTCGTTTTCGCGACACCGAGCCACACGGTGCGCGGGGTCGCACGGATCGTCCGCTCCTCGCCGAATTTCGACAAAGCGACCTTCGTCATCAACGCGGCCAAGGGGCTCGAGGAAGGCACATTGTATCGGATGAGTCAGGTTCTCTCGGAGGAGCTTCCGACGGCGAAAAGGAGAATCGTCGGGATCCTCGGTCCGAGCCATGCCGAAGAGGTGAGCCGCCGCATGCCGACCTCGGTCGTCGTCACGGGCACGGACGTCGAGATCCTCAAGAAAATACAGGCATTTTTCATGATGGAGTACTTCCGCGTCTACACGAACACGGACCTCGTCGGCGTCGAGCTCGGCGTCTCCCTCAAGAACACGATCGCGATCGCCGCGGGAATCTGCGACGGGCTCGGTTTCGGCGACAACACGAAGGCGGCGCTCATCACGCGGGGCCTCGCCGAAATGAAGCGCCTCGTCTGCCGGATGGGCGGGAGGGAGGCGACGCTCAGCGGGCTCGCCGGAGTCGGCGACCTCATCGTCACCTGCATGAGCCGCCACAGCAGGAACCGGCACGTGGGCGAGGAGATCGGGCGCGGGAAGAAGCTCCCACAGATCCTCAGCGAGATGGTCATGGTCGCCGAGGGCGTGAAGACGACGAGGGCCGCCGTGAAGCTCGCCGCGCGCGTGGGCGTCGAGCTCCCGATCGCCGAGCAGGTTCATCGGGTTCTCTTCCAGGACAAAGACCCCCGGCGGGCGATCAAGGATCTTATGGTCCGAAAGCCGAAACGGGAAATGTGACGGAGGAGACGGCGAATGACGGCGCGCGTCAACGAGAGGAACAAGATCTATGGCTAAAACTGCGCAGAAGCTCTATTACTCGATCGGCGAGGTGAGCGACCTCGTCAAGGTCAAGCCGCACGTGCTCCGCTACTGGGAGAGCCAGTTTCCCGTGCTCAAGCCGAAGAAGAACCGTGCCGGCAATCGGACGTACCGCGTTCGCGACATACGGCTCCTCTTCACGATCAAGAGCCTCCTCTACGAGCGGGGCTTCACGATCTCGGGCGCGCGGAAGAAGCTGCGGGAATACGGGAACGATCCGAACGTCGTCATCGAGCAGTTCAGCATTCCGTTCGCCGATCCCGAGAAACGGCGGGCACTCCAGTCGCTGAAGAAGGATCTGCTGGAGCTCAGGGAGCTCGTCAAATCGATTTGAATGCGCCTCGCGCGGTCCCGGCACCCTCGACGGCGGAGCGTGCCGCGGGGCGTCTGTGACGCGTGCATCCCCCCGGGACGCCCTCCTACTTTTCGCTTGTGCCGGGTCTCCGTAAACTGTTAACGTATCGTCAGGTCGGGGCGTGGCGCAGCCTGGTAGCGCACTAGCATGGGGGGCTAGTGGTCGCTGGTTCAAATCCAGTCGCCCCGACCATTTTATTATATGACATGGTTTCCTATGCGCTATACGTCACCGGCGCGGCCCTCGTTCGCGTACTGCCACGGCGCTTCGCCAAGGGAATAGCCGCGGCGATCGCCTTCACCTTCTTCGTCACGCGCCCCGGCGTGAGACGAAACGTCCGCCGAAATTTCGACGCGCTCGGGCTCAAGACGAAGAGCATCTTCCCCGTATTTCACAATTTCTCCCACACCGTCACCGATTTCCTGCGCCTCTCCTGCATGTCGCGGGAGCAGATGAAGTCGATGTGCGTCCTCACGGGGCGCGAGCACCTCGACGAGGCGGCCGGTGGAGGCAGGGGCGTGATCCTTTTCGCGCCGCATCTCGGACCGTGGGAGATCGCGGGGGCGTACCTGACGACGATCGGCTACCCGCTCAATACCGTCGCCCTCGAGCACCCTTCCACGCGGGTCACGCGTTTCTTCAGCGGCCTGCGGCGGGCGTGGGGCCTCGTCGACTATCCGCTGCGCTCATGCGCCGGCGAGCTCGTTAGGGCGCTCGCGCGCGGAGAGCACGTCGTGCTTCTCGTCGACAGGAACTTCTCGCGGCGCGGCGCGCGGCTCGCTTTTCTCGAGGCGGAGGCGGTCCTGCCGGTCGGCCACGTCGTGCTGTCGCTTCGAACGGGGGCACCGCTCGTCCCGTGCTGCTGCTTCTACCGCCCCGACGGAAAAATCGAAGTCGTGGTCGGGGAAGCGATCCGGCCGGGCGAGAACCACGGGATCTCCGAGATCGCGTGCTCCTGCCTCGAGCGGGTCGAGTCTTTCATCAGGGCGCACCCGGAGCAATGGTTCGCCTTCGACAATCTCTGGCAGGAGGGCTCCGATGCCTGAACGATTCGGCGCGGTGGTCCCCGCGTACAATGCCGCACGGTCGCTCGCGGCCCTTCTCGTCTCGCTCAAGCGCCAGATCACACCGGACTGCATCGTCGTCGTCGACGACGGCTCGCGCGACGAGACGGCCCGGGTCGCCGAGAGCGCCGGCGTCACGGTGCTGATCCATCCGGTGAATCGGGGGAAAGGCGCGGCCATGAGAACCGGTTTCGCGAAACTCCTCGCGCGGCCGGACATCGAGGCCGTCTTCACGATCGACGCCGACGGTCAGCACGACCCGGCCGAGATGCCGCGGTTCATCGAGGCGTACCGCAGCCGCGGCGCCGACGTCGTCGTCGGGAGCCGCATGGCGGAGCACCGGACGATGCCGCTTCACCGCCGGGCGACGAATCGCCTCACCTCCGCGGTCACGAGCCTGCTGGCCGGCTGCTCCATCG
>JBGPBA010000193.1:0-3749 GCA_041481005.1 Candidatus Krumholzibacteriia bacterium
GGCGGCGATCAAGTAAGGCGGCGAATCGCCCGATCAGAAGACTGCGGGAAGCGCCTTCATCCCGAATCGCTTCGCTTCAGCCTCCATGAGATCCTTGATGTGCGCGCGCACGGCCGGATCGAGCGGCTCGGGCCGATGCGCCGCGAGGATCTTCTCGACGCGTTCGGCCGCCCGGCGCGCGGCGTCCTTCGACCCCTGCTTCTGCCACTCGTCGAGAGCGTTGCGGTCGATCACCTCGTCGGGGAAGTAGGCCTCCTTGCGGAACCACTTCATCGTATGGGCGAGGGAGAGGAAGCCCTTGCGGTCGATCCCCTCCTGCATGAGGTCGATCGCGATCGGGTCATCGCGGAGCTCGATGCCGCGGGTGAGGCGAAGCGCCATCCCGCAGATCTCGTGGTCGAGAACGAGCTTCTCGAGGCTCTGGCACGATTCGAAATCGAGCATGCCGGGGCCGGAGATGTTATTGATCCCCGAGAGCGCCGCGATGACGGCGCCCATGGCGGTCTCCATCCCCGCCTGGTAGTCGACGAGCTTCGAGTCGCTGAGCGCCATGTAGGCCTGGACAGGCAGGCCGAGGTGCTTGCCGATCTCGGCGTATGCGCCGTCGATCATCATCGTCTCGATCGCGCCCATCGGGGTCGTGCCCTTGCGCATGTCGAAGCACGCGGGGGAGCCGCCGTAGATGATCGGAGCGCCTGCAGCGGCGAGCTGATGAATGACGACCCCGCTCAGGCTCTCCGCGCAGTGCTGGACGACGGCGCCCGCGAGCGTGACCGGGGAGGTGGCGCCCGTGAGAGGCATAGAGATGAGCTCGGCCGGGATGCCCGTCCGCGCGCAGTCGATGAGCGCCTGGGCCGTGAGGTCGCTCCATTTGAGCGGAGGCGAAGGGCAGCAATCGAAGATGGCGGTCGGCTTCTCGCGGAGCTTCTCCGCGTCGCCCGCGACCGTCGCGAGCATCTCGTGCATGACCTTGAAACCGTCGATGAGGAACGTGCCCGTAACGACGGGCTTCACCGAGTACTGGAGCGCTATGTAGAGGCGGTAGCGGTCGGCCACCTCCTGGGGAACGTCCCCCGAGATAAGCCCCGTGCTCTGCGCGGCATAGTTCGGAAGCGCATCCGTCAACGTGACGAACTTGACGAGATCGGAAGTGACCGGAGTGCGCGCCCGGCCTTCCTTCGCGTCGTAGATGCGAAGCGCCGCCGAGCCCGGGTTGAAATGGATCCTGTCGTCCCCGAGGTCCATCGCCGGCTCGCCGTGCCTGTCGTACACGATCACGCGCGACGGGGTGGTTTCGACCGCCTTCTCGACGAGGGCCGCCGGGATGCGGACGCGGTTTCTTTCCTTATCGATCTTGGCGCCGGCGCCCCGAAGAATCTCGAGCGCCTCCATGTTCTCGACGAAGACGCCGACCTCCTCGAGGATCCTTTTCGCCTCCTCCACGATCTTTTTCCGCGTGCTCTCCGTGAACCACGTCACCCGGGGATTCAAGCTTTTCTTCAAGTCCGCCCTCCCTTTGACCTGTCAGCCCGGCCCGGCCGCATGCCGGCTCCAAAATCAATCAATGAGCCTGAATTGACAATCTCTCTTCGAGCAGTTCTCGCACGAGTTCTCGCTCCGAAGCATCTCGGGCTCCTTCGCGACGTGGATGGCGAAAGAGATCGATTTGCGCGGAATCATCATGAAGCTTGGGGATAGCCTCACGCCGATCCGCTCCGCGGGAAGAAGCTCGAAGATCGAGCCCTGCTCCCGCACGTCCCAGTCGCCGTAGCCCGGGCTCGCCCGGCAGGAGGTCTTGAGCCCCTCGCGCGCCGCCTCGGCGGCGATCTTTTTGTCAATGTACTCCGCGACCGCCTCGGCCGCCACCGAGCCGATCGCATCGAGAACGACGCCCCGCAGAAGCTCATCCGACGTCGTGAGCCTCGTGACCTCGCCCTCGAGCGCGGGGCCTATCGTGCACACGCAGAACGCCATTCTCTCGAGATGCTCGAAGGTTTTCGAGCGCGGGAGCTCGCGCCCCGCGGCATATAAGTACATCCCGCGCGGAGCGATGAGCCGCCCGGCGACCGAGAGAAGATCGTTCACGAGCGCGTCGTACCGCTCGCCCGGGGCCGGCTTTCCGCGCGCCTTCGTGCCGAGAAAACGGAGCACATCCCCCGGGTCGACCGCGACGGTAAATCCTTCCAGAACGACAGGCTCCATGCCGCCTCCGGGCATTCGCGAATGGCTCCGCGAGGCATCCGGCGCCCCGCTCCCGACTTCGATCATTTCCCGTGGATGAGAAGATTGTGAATCTCGCGGATGAACTCCGGCGTCGTGCCGCAGCATCCGCCCACCGCATTCGCGCCGGCCGCCACGATCTTCACGATGTCCTCGGCGAATTCCTGCGGCCGCTGCTTGTACACGGGAAGCCCATGCTCCAGAACGGGGCGGCCCGCATTCGGCTGAAAGATGAGCGGGGCGTCGGTCAGGAGCCTGAACTCCTCGACGAGGCCGAGCATGTCGCCGCTCTGAAGCGTGCAGTTCGAGCCGATGACGCTCGCCCCCTCTTTACCGACCGCCTCGACCATCTTCTCGGGCGAGTCTCCCATCATCGTGAAAAACCCGCGCGGCTTCTTGTCGAAGGTGAGCTCGACGACGGTCGGAAGGTTCGAAACCTCGCGAATGCCTCGAAGCGCCTCGATCGCCTCGCGAACGTCGTACATCGTTTCAATGATGTAGAGGTCGACCCCGGCCTTTTCGAGTATCTGCGCCTGCTCTTTGAAGGTCTTTCGCGCGGCGTCGGCGGTGAGCTGACCCACCGGCGGGAAGAAAAGCCCCGTCGGTCCCACATCCGCCGCGACGAATCGGTCGTACTTGCCCGAGTGCTCGATCGCCTTCCGCGCGATCTCGACGCCCTTCTCGTTCACGCGCGCGACGTCGAGCTTCTTCCCCGCCTCGGATGAGTGAAGCTTGATGCGGTTCGCGCCGAAGGTGTTCGTCGTCGCGACCTCGGCGCCCGCGGTGATGTATGCCGCGTGCACTTCGCCGATCTTCTCGGGCTTCGTGAGCACCCACGACTCGGGCACCTCGCTTCGCGTGAGGCCCGCCGCGATGAGCATGCTCCCCATCCCGCCGTCGAAGAGGACGACGCGCTTTCGGATCGTCGCCATGAAATCCTTGGTCACGCTGGTTCCTCCAATCGGGCCTTTCGTGGCACCGCGCCCGTCAGGCTCGCCCCTTCGTCGGGCTCTCGCGCCGGCCCATCGCGCCGCTGCCGGTCGCTCCTCTCAGGCCCGCGCCCCCATGAGGCTCTGCGCAATCCCGACCGCCGCGACCGCGTCCCCCGCGTAGCCGTCCGCCCCGATCTCCCGCGCCCACTCGTCGCTGCACGGGGCGCCGCCGACCATGACCTTGACCGTGCCTCGGAAAGAGCGCTTCTTGAGCTCCTCCACGACGCGCCGCTGCCCCGACATCGTCGTCGTGAGAAGCGCCGATATGGCGATGCAGCCCGCCCCTCGGGCCTCGGCCTCATCGATGAACTTCGCGACGGGGACGTCGGCGCCGAGATCGGTGACCTCGAAGCCGTTCGCCGAAAGCATCGTCGCGACGAGCGTTTTGCCGATGTCATGAATGTCGCCCTCGATCGTGCCGATGACGACCCGTCCCTTGACCGGGGCGTCGATCTGGGCCCGCTTGAGCTCGGGCTGGAGAACGGCCATGGCCTCCTTCATGCACTCGGCCGAGCTGATCAGCTCAGGGAGGAAATA
>JBGPBA010000194.1:0-3745 GCA_041481005.1 Candidatus Krumholzibacteriia bacterium
CCGTGGACGCGCGCGCAATCGCCGTGGTAGCCGCGCAGGGCGTGCGACGCGGAGAACTGGATCGCCGTCGATACGGTGTAACTCGCGGTCATTCGCCCGGATACCTCCCATCGCCGCGGCCGGTTCACGCCGCGGCGCTATTGTGCAAATTGCAAAGGCGCGCCGTCCCGTGCGCTCCGCACGATCATCGAGTTTATACCTAACCTCAACATATATCAATGATTAAAGATATCTCGGAAAATTCCCACGGATGGTACGCATTTCGCTCTCCGAGATTTCCGGCGGGGTATCAGTCGGGCGGCTCATTCGGCATATGGAGAGGAAGGTTCCCGTGTTTCTGACGCAGGAAAAAGCGCTGCGCAAGATTGTGCAGGAGCGCGAGCGCGGCGACTTGAACCGTGCGCGCGCCCGGGCGATCGAAGCCCTCGATAAATTTCCCGACGACTATACGATCGCAATGGAGACCGCCCAGGCCTGCGTCGATGTCTCGGACTATCCCCAGGCGGCGAACGTCCTCAAGGCCTCGCACAAGCGCCATGGCGACCGACGCGAAGAGATCATGGAGTTCGCGCGGAGCGCCTTTACCCGCTCGTACAGCATTCTCATCGGAAGTTTCATGATCGAGGTGATGCTTCGCGCTCGCGACCTGGAGGGCATCCTCGATCTTCTGAACGGAAGCCCCGAAGCGTTTCTCATCGACCTCATCAAGCGGAACGAAACCAAAGCGAAGAACGTCGACCGAGAGGCGGCGGCGCGATCCGCGCTCGCCGGCGAAAATGACCTGCTGCTCGGTCTCCTCTACTTCCAGCGCAGTCAGTTCGAGAAGTCCGTCGCCTTCGTCGGGGCGGCTCTCGAGGGCCTCCCCGACGACGCGCAGCCGATCGGCGCCATGCTGATGAAGATCGAGCAGGAGCTGCCGGCCAGCGCCGCGGCAAAATTCTACGTCGGGCTTGCCTCGGCGCTCCTCTCGCACGTCGATAAGGCGGAGACACGTTTCTTCCAGTGCCTGGAGCTTCCCGAGCCGCCCATCGACAAGGTCCTCGCCGCCCTCGACGGAGCTTCGGGATCCTCGCCCAACGCGGAGCTTCTGCGGGGCGAGATTTTCATCAGGGCGGGACGGCTCGAGGAGGGCATCGCCGCGGTGCGCGGATACGTTGCCTCCCACGCGGCCCCCGGCGGCCCTTCGAGCGAAGAGGGCGCGGCCGCGCCGCAGCCGGTCAATCGAACGCGCCTCGCCGAGATGCGGCTCGCGCACCTGCCCCCGGATGTTCTCGGCGTCTCCGACGTCACCTTCCTCTACTGCGATCTCGCCTCCGCGTGCAACCTCGCGAAACGGGTCGTCGAGGTTCTGGGCGTGCTCGCCGACCGCGGACCGGAACACCTCGGCCGCGTCATCGAATGGCTCGAAAAGCATGAAGCCGTCTCCGCGGCGCCGTCGGCGCGGCGTCTGCTCGCACGCTGCTACCTCGCGAGCGGCGACGCGGAAAAGGGAATCGTCTCGGCGCGGCTCGCCTCCGACATGGATCCGTCGATCCTCCCCGGTCTCCTCGAGACGGTGCGCGCCATGACCGAGGGACGGCCCGAGGCCGACCCGAGGCTCGAAGCGCTGCTCGGCGAGCTCTACGCCAAGGCGGGAAACCGCGAGAGCGCCGAGGAGATCTTCGGCGACCTCAAGCGCCGGCAGGCGCTCCCCGAGGAGACGCTCGTCGAGCTGTCGGAGACGATCATGAAGCATTGCGGGGTGCTCCTCACGGGGGTCGTTTCGATCCTCGAGATGAGCCTCCGGCGGGGCACGGTCTCCGAGGCGCTCCGCCCGGTCGTCGCGCTCTGCCGGGAGAAACCGGAAGAGCATCAGCGGCTCGCCTCGGAAATCGAAGAGCTCGCCGCCGGGCACGAGGAATATTGGGGCCCCATCGCCGAGCTCGTCGACGCGCTCGGCAAGGAGGAGACGCTCACGCCGCCGCTTCGCTTCCTCCAGGCGATGGCGCACCTGACGACCGGCGGGGTCGAGCGCGCGATTTTCGAGTTCGACCAGCTTCTCATGTCGGATCCGGGACTGCGGTCGCGTCTCATCGACCTCTACGAGGCCGCGACGGGGCCCTTCGGATCGAACGCGACGCTCCACCTCGCCCTCTACCACCTCTACATCGAAGACGAGCTCCTGCCCGAGGCGGCGCGCCACCTGTGCCGAACCCTCGAGCTCGACCCGACGCAGATTCGCGACGTCGTCGCGCGGTTCGAGAAGCTCATCGAGAAGGATCCCGCGAACTTGCAAGTCTGGGAGGAAATGCTGGGAGCCTCCCTCGCGATAAAGCACGCGAACCTCGCGCGCGAGCTCCTCAAGAGGGCGATCGCGACGATACCCCACGAGAAAGCGGCGGCGCTCCACGTCTACGGCGCCCGGATCTCGGCCGCCGAAGGCCGATGGGAGGACGCGCTCCGATGCATCGCGCTCGCGCTCACCTCGCCGCAGGCGAACGTGCAGGCGCTCGAGAAGGAGCTGCAAAACGTCATCACGCGCGATCCGGCCAATCCGCAGGCGCAGTTCCTCCTCGGGGAAGCGCTCCTCAAAACGGGAAACGAGGACGCGGCCGTCACGGCCTTCCGGCGCTGCCTCGATCTCTCCTCGGCGTTCGCGAAGCCGGTCAGGGAGCGGCTCGAAAAGCTCATCGCGATGAGCGGCCGGCCGTGGCTCATCTCGAGCCTCCTCGGCGAGATCTCCTGGATGGAGGGGCAGCGGGACGAAGCGTTCCGGCATTTCGCCGCCGCCCAGAAAGGTCCCCGCGAGTCGCTTGGGAGCTTGGGCCGCGTGCTTGAGGGGATCGCCTCCACGTCATCCGACGATCTGCGGCTCGCCCTCCTCTACGCGCGGAACCTCGGGCTCGAGAATCGGCACGCCGAAGCCGTCACCACCCTCGAGCGCCTCATGGGCGAGGATCCGACCGTCACGAGAACCGTGACCGATATACTCGTCGGCATTCTCGAGGAAGAGCCGGAGCAGATCGATGCCGCCCGGCTCCTCGCCCGCATATTCATTTGCTCGGGCGAGACCTCGAAATCGCTCGAAACGCTCCTTCGCCTCATGTCGAACGAAAAGGTCGATCCGGCGAAGTGCGAGTCGGTCGCATCCGAGTTCCTCCAGCTCTACGAGAAAGACAGCGTCTTTCTCGCCGCCTACGCCTCGATCAAGGCGCGCAACGGCCACCTTGAAGAAGCCCTCGCGCGGTATCGGAAGGCGTTCGATATCGATCCGTCGGCCTGGGAAACGATGCTCGCCACGCTTCGAAATCACTCGTGGCCTGGCGAGCTTCGGGACACCTGGCGCATGCTCATGGCCGATTGTCTCATCGCGGGCGGAAGGAACGCCGAGGCGTTCTCCCTCCTCGAGGAGTGCTCCACCCCCGACTCGGGAACGGTCGACGAGATCGTGAGCCGTCTCTCGCGCCTCCTCGAGCATGAGGCCGACGCACGGTACTTCTCATTGGCCGCCTCGCTCCTCGCCTCCACGGGGCGGGTCGCCGCCGCCGAAAGCTTCATCGCGCGCGGCTGCGGGGTGCTCGGCCCCGAGGCATCGCTCGACTTGCGGGTCGAGCTCGGAGAGATTCTCCACCGCGCGGGCGACACCGAGCGGGCGTCACGCATCCTCTCGGACGCGCTCACGTCCACCCCCGACCGCCGCGAGGCGCTCCGACGCATCGAGCAGGCATCCACCCGGTGGGCCGATCGCGAGCTCGCCCGCCTCGGC
>JBGPBA010000195.1:0-3741 GCA_041481005.1 Candidatus Krumholzibacteriia bacterium
CCATTCGTGCCAGCCGGGCGCGATTGTACCATTCTTCGGAAACGCCTCGCAATCATTTGGACGCCTCCTCGCGGGAACGGCCCGGAGCCCCGGGCCCGAGCGGCGCATCCGAGACGGGCGCTCATGGCATTTTCGAGAGGCAGCCCCACGCCCGACTGTGGTAGGATGCCACGGTGCGGGCGAACGACGTCCGTGCGCGCCGCGGCAGGCCCCGGCTCGACGAGACAGGCGGTCCGCGATGAGTTCACCGACGAATCCGGAGAAGCAGACAAGGATCGAACGGCTCCGTTTTCACTACGAGGTCGAGAAAGAGCTGGCCGACCGGCTGAAACGCGCCGACAAGAGCGAGCGGAAGAAGCTCTACACGGCGCTCTACGACGAGCTCTATCGGCGGGTGCCCTACCATCCGCAGCTCATGCAGAAACAGAGCGTCGAATCGCAGCGGCGGGCGATCGCGGCCCAAATGAGAGTCCTCTCCAGATTCCTGTCGCCCGATGACACCTTCCTCGAGCTGGGACCCGGCGATTGCCTCCTCTCGTTCGAGGTGGCGAAGAGAGTGAAGAAGGTCTACGCCATCGACGTGAGCACCGAGATCACCAAGAACCCACGGCAGCCAGGCAACTTCGAGCTGATCATCTCGGACGGCTCGAGCGTCGAGGTGCCCCCCGAGAGCGTTGACGTGGCTTACAGCAATCAGCTCATGGAGCACCTGCACCCCGACGACGCGGCGGAGCAGCTGCGCGGGGTATACCGGGCGCTCGTCCCCGGCGGTGTTTTCGTCTGCATCACGCCCCATCGATTCTCCGGTCCCCACGATATTTCGAAGTTCTTCGACGAGGCCGCGACCGGTTTCCACCTCAAGGAGTACACGAGCACCGAGCTCTATCGCCTGCTGAAGTCGGCGGGGTTCCGGGAGGTCAAGACGTACTTCGGGGTGAAGGGGATCGCGGCGGTGTTTCCGATACGGCCGATCCTCGCTCTGGAAGCGGTACTCGAGCGCCTTCCGCGTCGGATGAGGAAGGGCTTCGCGAAAATCCTCTTCTCGAGCCTTCGGGGCGAGGAGCTCGGGAATCGCATTATCGCGGTGAAATAACGGCCGGCGAAGACCGGGTACCCGGGCCGCGCGGCGGACGAGCGCCACATCGGCCCATGATGCGGCGTCGAGCTTACGGCTCCTTTTGAAGCGGCCAGTCCGCCGCCTTGCGCCTGCGCTTCGGCACCAGCGCGGCGAAGCCGGTCACCCACGCTCCGAACTCACTCATCGTCGTGTTATTGCCGTCGACCACCCGGGGAAGGAGCCACGGCGAGGAATGCCGCGTGCAGATGCCGGGTTCGCAGGTCGTCGCCGATCGAACCCCGCTCTCCCGCAGCCAGACCGGAAACTCGGGCAGGAGAAAGCCGCCCGGATAGCAGAAGTGGAAAGGCTCGGCGCCCGATATCGCCTTGATCCGGCGGCGGTTGTCCTCGATCTCCCCGAGGAAGCTCTCCCGATGCTCCGATACGCGGTGCCTATGCGTGTGGAGCTCGAGTACGATTCCTCCCGCCGCGACGCGGCGCGCCTCGGCGGGGGTCATGAGATGGAGAATCCGTCGGCGGCAGAGCTCCTCATAATCGATTCCCAACGCTTCCGCGAGCGAGCCGAGGAGCTCGTCTTTTGCCAAGCCCGAAAGCCCTTCGCGCCTTGCGAACCGCCTCACGTTTCTCGCGACGTCCTCGCAGCTATGGTCATCCAGCTCGATCGGCTCGTCCCCCGCCGGCGGGAAAACGAGGCGCCGCCCGCGCCCCTTCCACGCGAGGTATCCCACCATCGGATCGAACACGGGTCGGTTGAACTCGGAGTAGTAGGTCGTCAGATAGACCGTCGCGGGAAAGCCGAACTCCCGCAACAGCGGAAACGCCTGCTCCTGAAAATCGTGGAATCCGTCGTCGAAGGTGATGACGACCGCCCGGGGCGGCAGGCTTCCATCATAGAGCCGGCGAACCGCGTCGTCGAGCCCTATGACGTTGCAGCGGGCCTTGGCGAGATATTCCAGACGGCGCCTGAGGACGGCCGGTTCCATGTATAGAGAGGAATCCCAGAGGTGCTCGTCGTCCCGCGAGACGCCGTGATAGCATAGGATCAAAAGCCTCCTGCGCCGCCACGGGCTGTTCAGGAGCAATCCGTAGAAGCCCGAGCGCCCCGCGACTTGCAGCACGACCTTTTTGATCCTTCTCGGCATCAGGGTTCCCCGTTCACTCTTCCAGAAGCGCCCTCAATATCGCAGTCGCCACTCGATGCTCGCGCCGGTCTCCCTCGGTAATGTAGTTGTGATGGATTCCCGGGCCCGGATTCACCTCGAGCAGCGCTCCGCCGCTTTCCCGCAGCGACACGCGCGGATCGATCGTCACGACGTCCACGCCGGCAAGGTTCGCCTCGAGGGCCGCGACGACGCGTCCCGTCTCCTCCAGCAGGCCTGCTCCGACGATGTCCGTGATCTCCTCGGTGTACACGGTTCGCAGCTCCCGATGCTTCGTTTCTTCCAGGGGGAGCGACCGCACGAGCACCTCGCTGCCCGCCGCCGGTACGTCCGCCCAGCCGAGACCCTGGGCCTCGACCGTCCACCGCGCGTTTACATCGCGGCGCCGCGCCGTCAATCCCGCGCGCTCGGCGAGCTCACCCAACGTGCGCCGACCGTCCCCCGCCACTCGCACGCCGCGCCGCCTGACGCCGTGGAGAAACTTCCCCTTGAGGTACAGGAGCCGGCATGTCTCGCCCGCAATCATCTCCTCGAGAAGAAACTCGTCGTGAAAGAGCGACGCGAGCACCGCCGCGCGCTCGAGTTGTCTCGGCGTCCGCACCTGTGTGCTCACCCCTATTCCGGAGCTCGAGTCGCGCGCCGGTTTCACCACGTACGCCCCCGGCTTCGCCTCCAGCCGCCGCTTCGCTTCTTCCAGCCGTCCCAGGTCGTAGACCCCGTGCGGCGGCACCGGGACGCCGAGCCGCTCGGCGACCGAGTAACCGTACACCTTGTCCGAGCACAGGGCGGCGACCACGACGTTGTTCAGCTCCACGTCCGCGTTGTGGATTCGCGTGTGCCTGCCGCCTTTCTCCACCTCCCAGAGCGAAGCCCCCAGGTCGCGGAACTCGGCTCCGATGAGGCGCGCCGCCCCCGACCAGAACTCGCGGTATTCATTGACCCGAGATTCGACGTAGACGGTCTTTTCCAGACCGACCCGCCGCCTCGCGGTTCTCTCGAGTCTCGCGAGCAACCGTTCGAGTCCCAGCCGCGGTCCCATCAATGCTCCCTTCACCCGCTCGCTCGTCCGGGCTCAGCCCCGTGCGCGGGCCGCTCGAGATCGATCCATTGGAGCGGCGCACAGGCGTAAATGACCACGCTCAATCTTCCCTTCCCCTGCTCGCGCTCGACGGCGGCAAGCACGTCCTCCCAGCTGGCCGACACGCGAAGCTCGCCGGTCTCGGCGGGTGCAGGTGCCTCGTGCCGCCCCGGTCGATAGACCCAGATCGGAACCCGCGGGGATTCTTCCGGCGCTTCGCGTGCCGCCCGCGCGCTTCGCCGCCCCAACGCCCGCAGCCCGAGCCGCACCGCCTTTCGCGCCGCCCGCCGCGCAATCTCTTCCGGACGGAGCACCGACAGCTCGCGGAACCGCACCTGCTGCCGGTAGTGCCTCGGCGGATTGAAAACGGGAAAGAGCCCGTGGTACCCCGCTCCTTCGTTGCCGGACCCCACGAGAATCCTCGTC
>JBGPBA010000196.1:0-3717 GCA_041481005.1 Candidatus Krumholzibacteriia bacterium
ACCGTGCCTGCGCAGGCGATGACGTCCTCCGCCCCGAGCCTTCGAAAGAGCTCGTGGAGCCCCTCGTTCCCGCGCTCGACGACGAGCTGGATGACGCCGGTCCGATCCCAGAGGTCGAGGAAGGTGAGATAGCCGAGCTCGCGCACCCGTTTGACCCAGCCGGCGACGACGACGCGCCGGCCGGCGTCGCCCGCCCCGAGCTCGCCGCACCGATGGGTCCGCTTCCACTCGTCCCCGAAATGATCAAGTCGTATTTCGCCCACGCGCACGCTCCCGTTCCGATTCGATCCGTGACACGAGCTCCGCCGAGGGGGCCGCGTACTGCTCCCCCGTTTCCATGATCTTGACCGCCGCGGTACCCGGCTCGAGCTCGGAGAGGCCGATGATCACCGAGAGCCCCGCCCCGGCGTCCGAAGCCGCCTTCAATTGCTTCTTCAGGCTGCGCGCGGAGAGGTCGACGACCGCCGAGGCGCCCCGTTCCCGCAGATCCCGGGCGAGCGAGATCGCCTCCGCCGAGCGCGCCTCGTCGAGCACGGCGACGTAGACCTCGGGGCCGGGCTCGCCCCGATCGCGCATGAAATCCGCCGGGGTCACGTCCAGGAGGCGCTCCATTCCCGCCGAGAAACCGACCGCGGGAATGTGCGGCCCGCCGCAGTCCTCGGCGAGGCCGTCGTAGCGGCCACCGCCGCAGAGGGCGTTCTGCGCCCCGAGGCCGGGGTGGACGATCTCGTAGGCGGTCTTCGTGTAGTAATCGAGCCCCCGAACGAGGAGCGGGTCGAGCGTATAGACGACGCCCATTGTGTCGAGGATCCCGCGGAGTCCCTCGAAGTGGGCGCGGCACTCGTCGCAGAGATAGTCGCTGATAAAGGGAAGCTTGCCCTTGGACCCCTCGCACTCCTTGCAGTCGAATATGCGGAGCGGATTGATCCCGGTGCGCTCCCGGCACGTATCGCACAGCTCGTCCGCGAGCTCGGTGAGCGCCTTCGTCAGCACCTCCCGGTAGCGCGCCCGGCAGATCGGGCAGCCGACGCTGTTCAACCGGACCTCGAGGGCCGGAAATCCGAGCGCGCGGTAGAGCCCGAGGCTCACGTCGATCATCTCGGCGTCGATCGCCGGTCCCGGGCTCCCGATCGCCTCGGCCCCGATCTGGTGGAACTGACGGAACCTCCCCGCCTGCGGCCGGTCGTAGCGGAACATGGGTCCGAGGTAGAAAAACCTCGCGATGCCGCCGGCGCGGTAGAGCCCGTTCTCCAGGTATGCCCTCATGACGGGCGCGGTATTCTCGGGACGGAGCGTGAGGCTGCGCCCCTTCTTGTCCGCGAAGGTATACATCTCCTTCGTGACGATGTCGGTGCCTTCGCCGACCGCGCGGGTGAAAAGCTCGGTCGACTCGAAGATCGGCGTTCTGATCTCCCGGTACCCCGAGCGGCCGAGGTACGACGTGAGCGCCGCCTCGGCGGCGCGCCATCGCTCCATGCGCTCGCCGAAGAGATCGCTCGTCCCCCGCGGTTTCGTGAATTTCATGTCCCCTCCGGGCGCTCGGCTCCCGGCTTGAGGCGCCAGACGCCGAGAGAGGCCCCGCATAAGACACCGATCACGTCGGCCGCGAAATCGAGTATGTTCGAATCGCGTCCCGGTATGAAACGCTGGTGGTACTCGTCGATCGCCCCCAGGGCGAGACAGATCGCGACGACGAGAAGCCACACGGAGACGCGTCCTCCGAGCCGCTGCACGCCGAATCCCCGGCAGAACAGTACCGCGAGCACGAGGTACTCGACGACGTGGACGATCTTGTCGGAGCCCGGGGGCATGCCGAACTCCTCGTTCGTCAGGTGCGGTATCGACGATCCAATGAAGATCAAGACGACCCACATAGCGAGCGGGACCCATGCTTTGAGCCCCCTCATGCGTTCCGTTCGATTCTCGCCTGCCATGCGTATCACCTGGAATGGTTGAAGTTTCACTAATATATCGATTGGCGCGGTGCGGGTCAACCGCTTCCAGCCCGCGAGCGTGCGCTCATCGCGAGGCGCGAGGGTTGCCGGCGGGCCGCCGATACTCGAATCGGGGAGGCACCATCGTCGAGAGCTTCTTGATGAGATCGATGTCGTCGGGGCGCGGGTGGTGGAACCCGGCGATCCCGAGCCAGGCGAGCTCTCCGTGCAGCAGCACGGGTATCGTCCCGTAGACGCCGGGGAACCTCCGCACAAAGGCGCGGTGCGCCGGCGAATCGAACGCCGGGTCGGACGCGAGCACGATCTCCGGGTACGCCTCCCCTTCGAGGAGGACGTCGATCTCGCCCGGCCGGACGCACCCCGACGTTTCGAGTCTGCGGAGCCGCTCCTCGGAGACGCCTCCCGCGTCGTACGCGCCGTAGAGGACGCCGAGCGCGACCCGCTCGTCGCTCCGGTGGAGCCCGGCGAAATCGACGGTGCCGCCGCGGTCCGGGACCGCATAACCGGCCTTCGCGAGAGCCCGATACGGCGAGAGAAAACCGGTCGCGGAAAGAGGCGAGGAGAAGACGATCCGCCCGCCGTCGGGCGGCAGCCCGCGCGTCCCGGCGCGGACGATCACCGCGCCGACCGAGTACCGGTGCGTCTCCTCCTCGGAGACGATGAGGGCGCATCCGAGCGTCCCGCGGCTCAGCGCCGGCGAGAGCTGGAGCGCGGGCATGAGGTAGAAATCACAGCCCGAAGGCTCGGCGCCGCCGTCGAGGTACCGCCACCTCACGTCCCCGCACCCCTTCCCGCGGCAGAAGTCGGCGAGCGATTCGAGGGCGGGCGCGGCCCGCGACGAATCGAATGCCGAGACCCCGATCACGACCGGAACGTGCCCCATGTCGTCCGATTTGAGAAAGATCGCCCCAAGGGCGAGCAGCACGACTGCCGCGAAGACGATGACCGTCGTCCACCGGCCCATGTACGACGAGAACACGCTGTAGTCGAAGCTGGCGAATCGGGTGCGCTTCATGCCGTCACCCACCCCCGTGCCACTTCGGCGCGAGCGTCACGTCGAAGGCATCTATGTCGAGCGAGTACTTTTCGATCCCCTCCGGAACGATCACCTCGGGGCGAACGCGGTACGTTCCGGGTTTGCGCATCGTGATGTTGAGGACGATCGAGACTTCGTCGGGGAGAAGGTTCTTCACGAGCTCCTCCGGTCCCTCGACGGTGAGCGAGGCGGCCCGCGGCGCATACTCGACCGCGAGGTCCTCGTCGGCCCGAAGCACGGTCGGCGCGATGTTCTCGAGGGTGCGGACCGCCCGCTTGCTGACCTCGACCTCGACGAGCACTCGTGCCGGAATGACGGCCGCGCGCCTGCCGCGAAGGTTGAGCGACACCTCTCTCGAGATCTTGCCCGGTTTGCCAGGGAGCGCGATCTCCTCCGTCGCCACCGAGGTCACGCCCGCCATGGCGCTCGAGGCGCCGCTCACGAGCACCCGGTCCGGGACGATCATCGGCGGGGCGGCAAAGGTCAGATCCTTTCCGAGCTCCCCGGCGAATGCCGCGTGCACGGGGACGTACCGCCGTTCGACCGGCTCGAACGTCAGGCTGAGCGAGCGCGGGTTCTCGACGATGACCTCTCCCGGCCGGACTTCGCGCGGAAGCCTCAGGTTGGCCGCGGAGAGCGGCACGCTCACCGTTCCGCGCCTCTCCGCGGAGCAATCGACTACCGCCTTCATCTTGCTGAAGAAGCGAAGCTTGAGAAGGTCGCTCT
>JBGPBA010000197.1:0-3712 GCA_041481005.1 Candidatus Krumholzibacteriia bacterium
CTACCGCGACTTCGAGGAGCTCATGTCGTGGGCGAACGGGATACGCACCCTCGGGGTGCGAGCGAACGCCGACATACCGGGCCAGGCCGCGAACGCCGTCGCGTTCGGCGCCGAGGGCATCGGGCTGTGTCGCACCGAGCACATGTTCTTCGAGGGAAACCGGATCGACGCCGTCCGCGAGATGATACTCGCCTCGGATACGGAGGGACGCCGCCGGGCGCTCGCTCAGCTCTTGCCCATGCAGCGGAGCGATTTCGTGGGAATATTCGAAGCGATGGGGGAGCGGCCCGTCACGATACGCACGCTCGACCCGCCGCTTCATGAGTTCCTTCCGCACGAGGACCGGGAGATCGAGGACCTCGCGCGGAAGATGGAGATCCCGAAAGAGCGCCTCGCGGAGAAGGTGCGGTCCCTCAAGGAGGCCAACCCGATGCTCGGCCATCGCGGCTGCCGGCTCGGCATCGTGTTCCCCGAGATCACCGAGATGCAGGCGCGCGCCATATTCGAGGCGGCGTGCGACTGCATGAAGCGCGGTATGAAGCCGAGGCCCGAGATCATGATCCCGCTCGTCGGCAACGTCAAAGAGCTCGAGAACCAGAGGAAGATCGTCGACCGTGTCGCCGCCGAGGTGCGCTCCGAGCAGGGGTTCGCCGTCGAGTACCTCGTCGGGACGATGATCGAGATTCCGCGGGCCGCGCTCACCGCGGATCAGGTCGCCGGGGCGGCGCAGTTCTTCTCGTTCGGGACGAACGATCTCACGCAGACGACGCTCGGGATCAGCCGCGACGACGCGGGCAAATTCTTGAACGACTATCTCGAGAAGGGGATCTGGCCGAGCGATCCGTTCCAGAAGCTCGACGTCGAAGGGGTCGGCGCGGTGATGAAGATCGGCGTCGAGAAGGGACGCGGCCGCAATCCGAAGCTCAAGGTCGGCATCTGCGGGGAGCACGGCGGCGAGCCGTCCTCGATTCTCTTCTGTCACGAGATCGGTCTCGATTACGTGAGCTGCTCGCCGTTTCGGGTCCCCGTGGCGATTCTCGCCGCCGCGCAGGCGGTCGTCAAACACGGGAAGCGCTGAGCGGACGGGCCGTCCCCGGGTCCGCCGCACGGGGCGTTTCGGTCGTCGCGGGGCTTGACGTTCCCCCTCGTTCGCGTGCTACGCTCGGCGCGAGTGGCGCCCGGCGATCAAAGGAGGTCGGCGATGGATTTCTGCGGGGACCTTGCGGCCCTCGAGCCGTCGGTCGTATTTCAGCTCATGAGCATGTCCGGCCTGACGGGCGAAATCAAGTTCGTCACCACCGACAACGTGGCGAGCCTCTACTTCCGCGACGGAGACCTCATCTACGCGACGGTCGACACGCGCCGCAAGAAGCTCGGCAAGTTCCTCGTCGAGAAGGGCCTGCTCACCGAGGAGCAGCTCAACAAGGTGCTGAAGGAGTACTGGTCGCGCGAAGGGTATGAGCGGATCGGCCACATTCTCATATCGAAGGGGTACCTCGATTACGAATCGCTCGTGTCGGCGATACAGGAGCAGATGAAAGAGGTCGTCTACGAGGTGCTCTCGTGGAAGAAGGGACAGTTCATCTTCTTCAATAGTGTTCTCCCTGAGGATGAGGACATCCTCATCGACGTCAAGCTCGATCACCTGATCCTCGAGGGGCTGAAGAGAATTGACGAGGCGAACCGCCCCCATTGACGCCGCACCGGGGCCGCGTCCGTGCGGCTGCTCGAATGGCGTCTCGGCCGGCGCGATGAAGCGCTCTCTCATCGTCCCCGCGTTAATCGTGTCGCTGCTCGCCGGGGGAAGGGCCGAAGCCGCCCTCGACCGGTTCGCCGCGGGAGCTCGGGCGCAGGCAATGGGGGGGGCGTTCGTCGCGGTCGCCGACGACGGATCGGCCGTCTTCATCAACTCGGCAGGCATGGTCTCGACGCGTCTGGCGGACGCGTACCTTGAATACGGCGAGCCGACGGGGAACTCGGGGCTGCGAGGGTGGGGGGCTTCCCTCGGCGCGCCCGCGGCGGGAACGAGCTTCGGGCTCGGCTGGTACCGCTCGGACGCCCGGGAGGCATTCACCGACGACCGTTTCTTCCTCGCGGCCGCCCGCATGATTGCCGAGGGAACGCCCGGGTCGTTTCTCTCCATCGGGGCGGGGCTCGGCGTCGCGCGCGTGTCGTTCGACGAGCCGCTCCGCGGCGCGGGCGGCAATTCATCCACGTCGGTCGTGACGGGCGACGTCGGTCTCATCCTCAAGCCGCTTCCGATCATCTCCTTCGGGTACTCGATGCGAAACGTTCGCGGCGTCGATCTGGACGCGGCCCGCGGCGCGCCCTTCGGGCGCGAACAGCGATGGGGGGTCGCGTACTACTGGGAGAATACCGTCATCATGTCGTTCGAGGGGCAGCGCGCCGGACAGACGACCGAGCTCCACTACGGGCTCAGCGTGAAAACGGCGCTCCCGCTCGAGCTCATGGCCGGCTTCTCGGCGGGAAGCGCCTCGGGCGGGGTGCGGTGGGCGGGGAGCCGGATCAGGGCGATCGTCTCCTTCGCGGCGGACGGGGCCGGCGCCGTCACGGCCTCGGCGGCATGCGAGATCTCGCTGTACCGGGAGCGGTCGGGGGAGGGGCAGTGACGTCTGAGAGCGTCCCCAAAAGGAGACTCGCGCGGACGTGCGCCTTGGCGGCGATCTTCATCGCCGGCGCACTCGCCGGTCCGCTTTGGGCGGCGGCCCCTGCGGCGGCGTCCGCTTCGGCGGGGGCGGCTTCGGCGGGGACCCTTTCGGCGGAGGCCGCGGGCGATTCGGCTCGGGCCTTCACCTGGTCGGTCCTCTATCGAAACCAGCTCTTCATAGCGCGCGATTCGAAGCCGTTCCCATGGAATGACGAGGCCGAGTCGGCTTTCGTGAACGACCGTCTCGCCCTTCTCGGTAGGTACCGCACGGGCGAGCGCTTCGAGGCGTTCGTGAAGGGGGCGACCGGGTTCCGGCTCGGCGGCGATTTTCAGCATACGCGCTTCGTGCTCGATGAGGGGCACGCGCAGGTCGGTCTTCTCGGGGGCGCCGTCGAGGCTCGGGCCTTCTCGCGGGAGAAGATCTTCCGCACCTCCAACCGCCTCCTCGAGCTTCTCTCGAACGACGCGCCCTTCGTGGTCGGGCGCGGCGACGGGGTGAGGCTCGAGGTCTCCGCCGGCTCGCACGTGACCGCGAGCTACTTCGAAACGATACTCCGCGATCCGGCCGACATTGCGACATTCGGTGGGCTTCCCCCTCTGCGGGGAGGCGTCGACGGTTTCAGGCTGCTGCGGCTCGAGGCGCGGGGCGGGCTCCGCTGGCACGCCGCGGCCGCCCTCTCGCAGATCCGCTCGACGACGTTCGAAGACGCCGTCATGGTCGCATCGGACCTCGGATGCCGGGTTCTCGGGGTCGATCTCATGGCGGAGCTCGCACGGACCTCGCTCGGGGGATGGTCCGAGCTCGGCGACCGGTCCCTTTTCGACCTTCGGTTCCACGGGGCGTCTCTCGACCGGCCGAGCTCCTTCTTTTCGGAGAGCGATGCGTTCAACGCCGAGGCGGATTTCGCGACCGCGCGCTCGGGGCGCCTCGGCGCCGTCGGGCTGACCCCGGGGTACCGGTTCGTCGGCGAGGGCTTCGCCGGCCCCGAGGGGGAGCTCGAGCCGGGCCTCCGTGAAAGCTACGCCGACGCGTGGTGGAGACAC
>JBGPBA010000198.1:0-3709 GCA_041481005.1 Candidatus Krumholzibacteriia bacterium
ACGCGGATGCGCATAAAGAACATCGCCGCGCAGTCGGCCCTATTTCTCGGCGCTCTGATGGGGTGCTCCGAGAACGTGGTTATCGGAACGCCCAAGGCGAACAAGCCGCCGGAGGTCTGGCTTTCGAGCGGACCGGTCGAGGGCGACACCACCGGCTACAATGTCCACTTTTACTGGGGCGGGTGGGATCCCGACGGCGAGATCGCCCGCTTCGAGTTCGTCATCGTCGACGGCAGGCCGACGGGGTTCGACCCGGCCGACACGACGGGCATCGAAAAATGGGGACGGACGGCGTCGTACGACAGCGTTTTCAAGGTCGCGGCCGATGAGTTTCCGAAGAACCTCTCCATCCGGAATAGCCTCTATACGCGCTACGACATGACACACACCTTCTTTGTCAGGGCGGTCGACATACAGGGCAAGCGCTCCGAGCCCGCCTATCGCTCCTTCACCGCCTGGACGCTGGCTCCGTTCGTGAACATCGATCAGCCGAAGCTCCCCGGGAGCGGCACCGTGAATACATTGGGCCGCGTCATCAGGTTCAAGTGGACGGGGAAGGACCCGATCGACGATCCGAGCAACACGCAGGAGCCGGACTCGATCCGGTACCTGTACACCCAGACCGTCGATTCGAACGGGAATTACGACCCGAGCTTCGACGTCGTCAAGGATCTCAACAAGAACCCGCTCCGGTACGAGAGGAAATGGAGCCCGTGGATCTGGTACCGCGCGCCGGGGGATTCCGGGCGGAGCACGGTTCTCGGCGATGACGAGCTGCTCGAGCTCAACCGCTCGCACGTCTTCGCCGTGCAGGCGAAGGATGAGGCGGGAGCGGTGACCGCGATCTTCGACGCGAAGAGCAACGTGCGGCGGTTCATCGTGTCATTGAAGGCGGGCCCGCTTTTGAAGATCACCGAGTCGTTTCTCGGGGGTTTCGTGTTTCTCGGGACGAACCTGCGTCCGGAGAGCCGCGACCTTCCGCCGGGGGTGCCGCTGAATTTCCGCTGGCGCGCCGACGCGAGCGACTATGGCGGGGAGGTGGTGTGCTACCGCTACGGCTGGGACGTCTCGGACGTGAACGATCCCAACGATTGGGAGGTGCTGTGCAGCCCGTTCAACCTGACCGCCTCGAAGACGCTCTACTCGGGCACGCACACGTTCTTCGTGGAGGCGGTGGACAACTCGGGGACGGTGACCCTCGGGCAGATCGAGATCAACATCGTGCCGTTCACGATGGATCGCAACCTCCTCTGGGTCGACGACTATTATAATGAAGAGCTGAACATGAGCGACCCCGATTACAACTACGCGTTCCCCTCCTTGAGCAACTACAAGAGTTTCTGGATCGGGCAGTGTCAGAAGACGGTCGGATTCGATCAGATCCGGGACGTCTACATTGTCGCGCAGGACAACAATATGAAGCCGCCCGAGATGTCGCTCATCGGCCGGTACAAGAACGTTATATGGAGCTTCGCGGCGGGCCCCGACCAGATGGCGTGGGACAACATCGTCGCCTTCACACCCGAGAGCCAGATCGGTTCCGGAAGCAAGCTCACCGTGAACTACCTCTCGATCTTTCTCGCGAAGGGGGGCCATCTCCTGACCGAGGGACGAGCCGATCGCGCCGGCGGGCTCGCCTCGGTGCTCCTATCGAACGCGCAGGTCTTCCCGCTCGGTCTCAAGTGCGAGATCACGGGGCCGAAGGACGGCTGCGAGGGAGATACGAGCGGCGTCAATTCGATGGCCTACAAGGACTATTGCGTTTCCATGATCGACAAGATCGATGCGACGATTCGCCTAAAGTCCGCGTTTCCGGAAATGCCGAAGCGCCAGGTGGCCAGCTTCGACGTCATGATCAGGGGCCTCAAGGCGCGGGACGCGGTCACGGACACGGTCGCGGGTCTTCCGGACTCGCTCGAGCTTTGGAGCAATGTCGTGGCGCCCGGCAAATTCTTCGACCCCGCTCGGCAGAATCCGGGTGGGTTCACGTACGTCGAGATCTACGATCCCGCATACTGGATGAACAGAAACTTCTTGAGGAGCCAGTCGTGCTTCCATCCGATGTACAAGATGCGCGCGAAGAGCACCCAGTCCGGCCTCGACAACCAGGTCTTCGCGATTTGGCTGACGAAGTATCAGAATATCGTCCCCGAGGTGCTGTCGGGAGTCGCGGTCGGTGCGCCGAGCGTTCATTTCGGCGCCGAGCTGTGGTTCTTCAATAGGACGCACGTGAATAAGATCACTAACGTTGTATTCAGGAAGTGGCAGATCCTCAGATAGCATCCACGCATTGATTCGGTCTGGAGAAGGAGGCGCGGTGAATCCGATTCGACGGGGGAGCCTGATATTGTCCGTGCTCATGGGAGTCTCGCTCCTCGGCATGGGCGTGGACGCCCAGGTGAGCGGTGTCGACACGATGAAGTTGGCTCTTGTCCCGCCCGATTCCGTTTATCTGAGGCGTGAAGGAGCGACGATGATGGTCGGGTGGTACCCGCCGGCCGGCGGGAGCGGCCAGATCACGGGCTCGCGCGATTTCGCCCACTGGTACTGCAACAATAATCCCGCGATCAGCAGGGTGGGCGTCATCGGCCGGTACACGGGCGTCGTCGATCGCACGCTGCAGGTTCATAGAGTCGTCGCCGGCTCGCTTACCTACGACACGATCGGCGTCGAACGTTCGATTCGGATGCTCGCCGAGATCGTCGACAGATTCGGGACCAAGGATACGTACTCCAAGGAGTTCAATCTGGGGACGGATTTCTATCAGCCGGGCGACACCGTGCGCATGCTTCTGGTCGGCCTCGGCACCGGCGATACCCTCGATACGGGCATCAAGCTCACGTTCGGCGCGGGGATCATAGACACCAACTGCGCGCTTCCCTCCTTCGACGTCGATCTGCAGACGTTTGAGGGATTCAACATATGGCGCGGGCTGTCGCCCCTGCCGAGCCGGATGGAGGTTATCGAGGAGCTCTCGAGGGACAACGCCGCGATGGGGATCGCGGTCGACTCCATCTACTTCCGGGAGTGGCCCAAGAAGGACTCGAGGGGAAGGGACTACTACGAATTCATCGACGATGGCGTGTACTCCGGGTTTACGTACTTCTACAACCTGACGTGCTTCGACAAGGGGTACTTCCTCGGCAAGTATCAGCACAACAAGTTCGATAACTTCATCTGCGACGAGGATCCCGCGCATCCGGCGACTGCCGGGCATCCGGTGCTCTGCGACAATGTCTCGCACCGCGTCACGATGACGGTGAGCACGCAGAACGTCATGAGAAACATCTTCGCCGTTCCGAATCCGTACCGAACCGGCACGTCGGCGGAGACGACCCCCTTCTATCACAACTTCCCGGACATGAGCATCAAGCTCTTCAACGTTCCGAACGAGGCCGAGGTCAGGATATTCACCCTCTCGGGCGATCTCGTGTTTCAGACGCATCACAGCAGCCCCGACGGGAGCGACGGGATCGTGACGTGGAACGTGAAGAACAATCACGGACAGGACGTGGGCTCCGGCGTGTACATACTGAAGGTCATGAGCCCGGCGGGCCACATGTACGGCAGGATCTGCGTCATCAGGTAGGATTCGAGACAATCGAAACGAGAACCGCCTCCCCCGGGGAGGCGGTTTTTTTGTGCCCTCGCGCGCGACGCGGGGGCCGTGACGCGCGCGGGTGGCGCCGATGGGGCCCCCGCCCGCGCG
>JBGPBA010000199.1:0-3707 GCA_041481005.1 Candidatus Krumholzibacteriia bacterium
CGGCCCCACGCCGAGATCGAGGCCATGCGGATGGCCGGCGAGAGAGCGAAGGGCGCCGCGCTCTATCTCAACCTCGAGCCGTGCTGCCACTACGGGAGGACGCCGCCCTGCACCGGCCAGATCGTCGAGGCTGGAATATCGCGGGTGGTCTTCAGCATGTACGATCCCGACGAGCGGGTGCGCGGCTGCGGCGCCGCTGCGCTCAGGGCAGCGGGCGTCGAGGTCCGCGGCGGGGTGTGCGCGGCGGAGGGGCTCGAGCTCAATCTTCCCTACGTGCACCACCGCCTCACGGGGAGGCCGTTCGTCGTGATCAAGCTCGCATCGACCCTCGACGGCCGCCTCACGTGGCGGCACGAGCGGAATATCTCCGGGATGAAGGAGCAGCGTTACGGCCACCGGCTCCGCGCGTGGACCGAGGCGATTGCGATCGGGATCGGGACGCTCGAGAAAGACAGCCCGAAGCTCGACCGCCGCTATTTCCGCGAGGGTCTGGCGCCGCCCGCCCGCATGGTGTTCGATTCGACGCTCAGGTTCCCCGAGGACTACTCTTGGCTTGCGCGCAGCGAGCGCGTTATCGTCTACTGCCTCACCGAGGCCGATCCCATCCGCAGGAGGAAGCTCGAGACGGCGGGGGCCGAGGTCGTGCCGCTGCCGCGCGGGGTCCACGGGATCGATCTTCGATACTGGCTCGAGGACGTCTCGACGAAGGGAATCACCTCCGTGCTCGTCGAGGGGGGAGGCGAAGTGGCGACCTCCATTCTCAACGAGCGGCTCTTCGAGCGCTTCGTGCTCTGCTACGCGCCGCTCGTCTCGGGAATGACGGGGGTCTCCTGGTTTCAGGACGGCGCGGGGCCGTTGTGGTTGGCGAAGGGGGAGCTCAACCTCAGGCACTGCGAGCCGCTCGACGACGATCTGCTCGCCGTGTTCGATTATCGGAAGATCGGCGAATACCTGTCGATCGTGACCGAGGAGGAGCGGATTGTTCACGGGGCTCATTGAAGAGGTCGGCACCGTGCGCTCGCTGCGAAAGCACGCGGGAGGCGCGCGGCTCGTCGTGGCAACGGGCCTTCGCCCGCTCGAGGTGGGCGACAGCGTCGCCGTGGACGGCGTGTGCCAGACGATCGTCGACCTCGAGAAGGGGGCCTTCTCGTGCGACGTCCTCCCCGAGACGCTTCGGGTCTCGACTTTCGCCGGCTACCGGGCGGGCTCGCGCGTCAACCTCGAGCGCGCGCTCCCGGCGCAGGGCCGCCTCGGCGGGCATATCGTGAACGGGCACGTCGACGGGCTCGGCGCCGTGACGAAGATCTCGCGAAAGCCGCTCGGCCTCGAGCTCTCGGTCGGCGCGGAGCTCTTCGCCTATATCGCGCCGAAGGGCTCTATCGCGGTGAACGGCGTGAGCCTCACGATCGGCCCGTCGCCGAGCCGCGGCCGCCTCATGGTCTTCATTATTGCGCACACCTGGGAGCACACGAATCTCAAGCAACTCAAGACCGGCGCCAAGGTGAATATCGAAATCGACATCATCGCGAAATACGTTCGAGAGTTTCTGCGGCAGAGGGACGGGACGTGAGGTTGGGGCGTCGATGAACCATGGAAGGGAAGTGATCGCACCGTGAGCGCTTTCAGCCCGATCGAGGAAGCACTCGAAGAGATTCGCAACGGGAAGATGTGCGTCGTCGTCGACGACGAGGAGCGGGAGAACGAGGGCGACATCATGATGGCGGCGGAGTTTGTCACGCCCGAGAGCGTCAACTTCATCGCACGCCACGCGCGCGGCCTCATCTGCGTCGCTCTCGAAGGGGAGCGCCTCGACGAGCTCATGCTCGGGCTCATGGTCCAGGAGAATACGGCCAAGATGCGCACCCCGTTCACCGTCTCGGTCGACGCCGTCCACGGCACGAGCACCGGCATCTCGGCGTACGACCGCTCCGTGACGATCCGCGCGCTCATCGATCCCGCGACGAGGCCGCAGGACCTCGCGCGGCCCGGGCACATCTTTCCGCTCCGGGCGGCGCGCGGCGGCGTGCTTCGCCGCGCGGGGCACACGGAGGCCGCCGTCGACCTCACGAGGCTCGCGGGGCTCAAGCCCGCCGGGGTGCTCTGCGAGATCATGGCGGAGGACGGCTCGATGGCCCGCGTGCCGCAGCTCGTCGAGATGGCGAAGCGCTTCGAGCTCAAGATCATCACGATCTGCGACCTCATCGAGTATCGCCGCCGCAACGAGAAGCTCGTCCGCCGCGTCGCCGAGGCGAGTCTCCCGACGCGCTACGGCGAGTTCAGGCTCGTCGCCTACGAGGGGACGATCGACGGCTCGGCGAGCGTCGCCCTCGTCATGGGCGACCCGCGGCGCGAAGAGCCGGTCCTCGTGCGGGTTCATTCGCAGTGCGTGACGGGGGACGTCTTCGGGTCGCTGCGGTGCGATTGCGGCGACCAGGTTGCCGAGGCGCTCCGGATGATCTCGGCCGAGGGCACCGGCGTGTTCCTCTACATCCAGCAGGAGGGGCGCGGGATCGGTCTCGTGAACAAGGTCCGCGCGTACGCGCTGCAGGATTCGGGAAGGGACACCGTCGAGGCGAACGTCGAGCTCGGATTTCCGGCGGACCTGCGCGACTACGGGATCGGCGCCCAGATCCTCGCCGACCTCGGCCTCCACCGGATCAGGCTCCTCACGAACAACCCGCGCAAGATCATCGGGCTCCGCGCGTACGGGCTCGAGATCGTCGAGCGCGTGCCGATCGAGATTCCGCCGAACAAGCGGAACCTCCACTACCTCATGGTGAAGCGCGACAAGCTCGGTCACATCTTCACCATTCTCGACGACGCTGAAGCCGCGAGCAGTGGAACCGGAACCTCGAAAAAAGGAGAGAAGGATGCCACGTGAAAAAGCAGGGCACCTCAGCGGTGCGGGGAAGAGTTTCGCCGTCGTCATCGGACGGTTCAACGAGCTCGTGACGGGCCGGCTCCTCGCCGGCGCGCTCGATTGCCTCGTCCGCCACGACGTCGCCGAGAAGGACATCCACGTCTACTGGGTCCCCGGATCGTTCGAGATCCCCCAGGCGGCGAAGAAGGCGGTCGGCACGAGCGTCGACGCCGTCATATGCCTCGGCGCGCTCATCCGCGGGGAAACGGCGCATTTCGACATCCTCGCCAACCAGGTCGTGCGCGACGTGTCGAACGTCGCCCTCGATTCGGGCAAGCCGGTGACCTTCGGGGTCATCGCCGCCGAGACGCAGGAGCAGGCGCTCGAGCGCGCGGGGAGCAAGGGCGGCAACAAGGGCTGGCAGGCGGCCCTTTCGGCGCTCGAAATGGCGAACCTCTGGAAAGAGATGAAGAAGTAGAAAGGATCGAACCGCGATGAGCCGCAGGCGCAAGGCGCGCGAGATCGCGCTCCAGACTCTCTACGCCGCCGAAGTGTCGGGCGCCCAGTGGCGCGCCGCGCTCCGCGAGAACGTCGCGCGCCGGAAGGCCTCGGGCGAGGTGGTCGAGTACGCCGAGCGGCTCGTCTCCGACGTCACCGAACAGCAGGCCGACCTCGACGCGCGGATCTCGAAGCGGCTCGAGAACTGGGAGCTCAAGCGCGTCTCGGTCATCGACCGGACGATTCTGCGCATCGGGCTGTCCGAGCTCATCAACTGTCCCGAGGTTCCGACGAGCGTCATCATGAACGAGGCGATCGAAATCGCGCAGAAGTTCAGCTCGGCGGACGC
>JBGPBA010000200.1:0-3702 GCA_041481005.1 Candidatus Krumholzibacteriia bacterium
CCAAAGATCCTCGATGCTCCCCCCGCCCCGCGCCAGGATGACTGCGTCGATCGCCTCCATCTCGTTCGCGATCTCGAACGCCCGGACGATCGATCGCGCCGCGCCGGGGCCCTGCACCTCGGCTCCGACATGGATCATCTCGGCCACGGGCCAGCGCCGCGCGAGGGTGTCGGCGATGTCTTTGATGACGGCGCCCGTCGGCGAGGTGATGACAACGATGCGCTCCGGATACGGCGGGAGCCTCCGCTTTCGATCGGGCGCGGTGAGCCCCTCCCTCATGAGCTTCTCCAGGAGCTTGCGAAATTCGATCTCGAGATCGCCTCTGCCCGCCGGCACGAGGTCGACCGCGATGAGCTGCGTGCGGCCCTGGGCGCCGAAATGCGAGAGACGCCCCGACGCGACGACCATCATTCCGTCCTCGGGCCTGAACGAGAGCGTTTCGGCGTACCGCCGAAAAAGGACCGCGTGGATCACGGCGTTGCTGTCGCGGAGCGTGAAGTACCAATGTCCCGAGGTGTGCGCCTTGAAATTTGCCGTCTCGCCGAGGATGCTGACGCGGGGAAATTCGGTCTCGAGGTGCTGTCGTATCGCGTCGGTGATCTCGGTGACCGTGTAGACGTCCAGCCGATCGGCCTCCCGAGAGCCCACCACGTTATCCTTCATCGTCCATCCCGTGCGCCCAGCGGGCCGCTTGCAGGGCGTTGCGCATGAGCATGGCGACCGTCATCGGCCCGACGCCTCCGGGGACCGGGGTTATGAGGGAGACCCTCGGATACACCGACGCGAAATCGACGTCTCCCGTCAGCCTGCTTCCCTTCGGGGCCGCGGGGTCAGCCACCCGGTTGGTTCCGACGTCGATGACGACGGCGCCTTCCTTGACCATGTCCCCCGTGATCGCGTGAGCCTTCCCGATAGCGGCGACGAGAATGTCGGCGTCGGAGGTGACCGAGCCGAGATCCACCGTGCGCGAGTGGCAGACGGTGACCGTCGCGTTCCCCCGCTCGCCCTTCCGCGAAAGAAGGAGCGCCAGCGGCGTCCCGACGAGAATGCTCCTCCCGACGACGACGGCGCGCTTCCCCGCGGTCCGAACTCCGTAGCGCGCGAGGAGCTCACAGACGCCCGCCGGCGTGCACGGTACGAACCGGGGCTTGCCGGCCGCGAGCAGCCCGAGATTGTATGGATGCAGACCGTCGACGTCCTTGCCGGGCGAAACACGTTCGATGACGCGCTGTTGATCGATATGGGCCGGCAGCGGAAGCTGAACGAGTATGCCGTCGACGGCGTCGTCCGCGTTGAAAGCATCGAGCCTCTCTACGAGATCGTCCTCGGCGACGTCGCCCGTGAGGGCGACGAGCGTCGATTGAATCCCGCAGCGGCCCGCCATCGTCACCTTGTTTCGAACGTATACCTGGGAGGCCGGATTATCCCCCGCCATGACCACGACGAGGTGTGGGGCCCGTCGCCCCTCGGTGAAACGCCGAACGGCGACCGTGACCTCCGAAACGATCGCCTCGGCCGTCGCCTTGCCGTCGATCAGCTTCGGGCGCTCCTCAGAGCTCATGCTCATCCGCCTCCTCGATATCGACCTCCTCATGGACCCGTTCGACCGAGCGCGCGCGGCCCGTTCCCTCGTCCACGTCGACAAGAAAGCCGTCGATGCGCGGCCGCTCGTTCGCAACCTCGAAGCGCACGGGAAGCCCCCGCAGGAACCGCTCGATCACCTGCTCCCGCTTGACCCCGATGATCGAGTGCATGGGACCCGTCATGCCGATGTCGGTGATGTAGCCCGTGCCGTTCGGAAGGATCTGCTCGTCCGCGGTCTGGACGTGCGTGTGCGTCCCGGCGACCGCGCTCACCCTCCCGTCGAGGTAATAGCCCATCGCCTGCTTTTCGCTCGTCGCCTCCGCGTGGAAATCGACGAGAATGACGCTCGTCTCGCGGGTGAGTGCGGGAATGATCTCGTCGGCGGCCCTGAACGGGCAATCGATCGGCGGCGACATGAAGATCCGCCCCATGAGGTTGAGCACGCCGACGGGGACGTCCCCGACCCGTACGACGGCGAAGCCGCGCCCCGGAACGCCGGGGGGATAGTTCGCGGGCCGCAGGACGTCGGTCCGGGAGTCGAGGAGCCCCACCCCTTCCCTCTTGTCCCACACGTGGTTCCCGCTCGTCATGAAATCGACGCCGCTCGAGGCGATCTCGGCGATGACGCGCTCGGTGATCCCGAAGATCCCCGCCGCATTCTCGACGTTTGCGATGCAGAAATCGACGGCGAGCCGCTGCCGCAGGGGGCCGAGCCCCACCGAAAGCGCGCTTCTGCCCACCCGAGAAATGATGTCACCGAGAAAGAGTATCTTCATGCGTCACCGGGCATAATCGACCGCGCGCGTCTCTCGAACGACGACGACCTTGATCTGGCCGGGATACTCCATGTCCCCCTCGATCTTCCGCGCGATCTCCGTGCAGAGCTCCGCGGCCTGAAGGTCGTCGATCTTCTTGAAGTTCACGAGGATTCGAATTTCGCGCCCCGCCTGGATCGCGTACGATTTCTCGACGCCCTCGAAGGCGTCGGCGATCTTTTCGAGCTTTTCGAGCCGCCGGATGTAATTCTCGAGCGTCTCGCGGCGCGCCCCCGGGCGCGCCCCGGAGATGGCGTCGGCCGCCGAAACGATGTGGGTGAGCATGGAGGTCGCCTCGACGTCTTCGTGGTGCGCGGCGACCGCGTTCACGATTTTCTCTCCCTCGCCGTAGCGCTTCACGAGATCCCCTCCGATGAGGGCGTGGGGACCTTCCACCTCGTGGTCGGTGGCCTTCCCGATGTCGTGCAGGAGACCCGCGCGCTTGGCAATCGCCGGATCGGCGCCGAGCTCACCGGCGAGAAGGCTCGACAGGTACGCGACTTCTTTCGCGTGCTGAAGCACGTTCTGCCCGTACGATGTTCGGTACTTGAGGCGCCCGAGAAGCTTCACGAGCTCGGGATGCAGCCCGTGGATATTGAGCTCGAGCGTCGTCTGCTCGCCGATCTCGCGTATCTCCTCGAGGAGCTCCTTGCGCGTCTTCTCGACGACCTCCTCGATGCGCCCCGGGTGAATCCGTCCGTCCTTGACGAGCTTCTCGAGCGAGAGGCGCGCCACCTCGCGGCGGATCGGATCGAAACCGGAGAGAATGACCGCCTCGGGCGTATCGTCGATGATCACGTCGATGCCGGTTGCGTTCTCAAAGGCGCGGATGTTGCGTCCCTCGCGCCCGATGATCCGCCCCTTCATTTCGTCGCTCGGGAGATCGACGACCGATACGGTCGATTCGACGACGTGGTCGGCCGCGCACCGCTCGATCGCGAGCGTCAGGATCTCGCGGCTCTCCTTGACGGCGTTGCGCTCGGCCTCCTCCTTGATGTCCCGGATTCGTCTGGCCGCCTCGTGCCGCGCGGCCGATTCGAGGTTCGAGATAAGGAGCTTCTTCGCGTCGTCGGAGCTCATCCCGGCGATCTTCTCGAGCTTCTCGTTCTGCATCTGCAGGATGTGATTGAGCTCCTCGTTGCGCTCGGCGATCCCCTGCAGCTTGCCGTCGAGCTGGCGCTGCTTCTCGGCGATCTCCTGCTCGCGGTTCTCGAGATAGTCGACCTTGCGATTGATGTTCTGCTCTTTCTCTTCGAGCCGGCGCTCCTGCTTCTTGAGCTCCCCGCGCGATTCCTGAGTGTCC
>JBGPBA010000201.1:0-3693 GCA_041481005.1 Candidatus Krumholzibacteriia bacterium
AGCTCGTCGGGCTCTCCTTCTGCGCCGCAGAGGGGGAGGCGTGGTACGTGCCGATCGCCGACGGGGCGGGGGGCGGGCTTCTCGCGGCGGGTGAGGAGCGGGGCATCGCGCTCGGCGATGCGCGCGAGGCGCTCGGGCCGCTGCTGGCCGATAAGCGCCTGGCGAAGATCGGCCACGACGTCAAGCACGCAGCAATCGTCCTCGAGGCGCACGGGCTCGAGGTCGGGGGGGTGTCGTTCGACACGATGATCGCCTCCTACTGCCTCGACCCCGAGCGGCGCTCGCATTCCTTGGAGGATCTCTCGCTCGAATTCCTCCATCGGCGGAAGACCGGGCGCGAAGAGCTTTTCCCGGCGGGGGACCGGGTCAAGGACATTCGCACGTATCGCCCGAGCGGCTTTCGCGGTATGGGTGCGAAGGCGCCGATGACGCGCTGCGTCTCAAGGCCGTATTCGGGAAAAACCTCCGGGGCCTCGGTTTTACGAAGCTCTTCGAGGAGGTGGAGATGCCGCTCTGCTTCGTCCTCAAGCGCATGGAACAGGAGGGAGTGGCGATCGACCGGCGAAAGCTCGAGGATCTCTCGGCGAAGGTGACGGCCGATCTCGATCGTCTCACCGGGGAGATCCACGCGGCGGCCGGCGAGGAGTTCAACATCAACTCAAACAAGCAGCTCCAGCGGATTCTCTTCGAGAAGCTTGGGGCTCAGACGGCGCGGCGGACGAAGACGGGATACTCGACCGACGAGGACGTCCTCACGGAGCTCGTCTCGAAGCACCCGATCGCGGGGCTCATTCTCGCGCATCGGCAGCTCTCGAAGATGAAGGGGACGTATATCGACGCGCTTCCGCGGCTCGTCAATCCCCGCACGGGCCGCATCCATACGTCGTTCAACCAGACCGTCACGGCGACGGGGCGGCTGTCCTCGAGCGACCCGAATTTGCAGAACATCCCGATACGGACCGAGCTCGGGCGGGAGATCAGGGGGGCTTTCATCCCGCGCTCCGGCAACGTGCTCCTCGACGCCGATTACTCGCAGATCGAGCTCCGCATCATGGCCCACCTGTCGAAGGACCGCGCCTACGTCGAGACCTTCCGCGAGGGCGGCGACATCCACGCGAGGACCGCGGCGCGCATCTACAACGTGTCGGAGTCGCGGGTGGACCAGGAGATGCGCTCGCGGGCGAAGACGATCAACTTCGGCGTCATCTACGGCATGGGGCCCCGCGGGCTCGCGGGCCAGCTCGGCATTCCCATCGAGGAGGCGAAACGCTTCATCGACGAGTATTTCGAGACCTACCCCGGCGTCAAGGCCTACATCGACCGCGCGGTCGCCGAGGCGCGCGCGCGCCTGTACGCGGAGACGCTTCTCGGCCGCCGGCGGCTGCTGCCCGAGATCACGAGCGAGGACGGCAGGATGAGGAGCTTCTCGGAGCGGATCGCGGTGAACATGCCTATCCAGGGGACGGCGGCCGACATGATCAAGATCGCGATGATCCGGATCGACCGCGCGATCCGCGAGCGTGGCATGAGAAGCCGCATGATACTGCAGGTGCACGACGAGCTCGTCTTCGACGTCGTTCCGGAGGAGCGCGGCGCCATCGAGGAACTCGTCCGGGAATCGATGGAATCGGCACTGACCCTGGACGTTCCCCTGCGGGTCGACATAGGGGTCGGACGCACCTGGCTGGAGGCTCACGTATGAGGACGCCGGTGATCGCGGTGACCGGGGGGATCGGCTCGGGCAAAACGACCGTCGCGCGCGTGATCACGGGCTCCCGCGGGACGCTCGTCGACTGCGACGCGCTCGGCCACCGCGCGCTTGAGCACGTCGAGGTGAGACGAAAGCTCGTGCGCTTCTTCGGCCGCGAGATTCTCACGCCGGCGGGCAGGGTGTCCCGCAAGAGGCTCGCGAGGCTCGTCTTCGCCGACGAGCGGAACCTCCATCGGTTGAACGCCATCATCAGACCGCGGCTCAGGAGCATCATCTCGGAGGAAGTCAGGAGGCGCGCGGCCCGCGCCGAGTACATTGTCCTTGATGCGGTACTCTTTTTTCAGTATAGATTTACATTCAAGGTCGATCGCGTCGTCGCGACCGTCGCCCCACTCGAAACCCGCCTCCGGAGGATCATGCGCAGGGACGGCTTCTCGCGCGCGGAGGCGCTGCGGAGAGTCGAGCGCCAGGAGAAGCTCGAGCTCGGCTGGGCGAAGGCCGAGGCCCGGATCGACACGGACCGCCCTCTTCCCGCGGTGCAGCGAGACGCCCGGCGCGTCCGGGACGAGATCCTGCGGGAGGCGTTCATGAGCCGGAGGAAGAAGCGATGAACCAAAAGATGACATCCCGGGAGATCGAGGAGCAGGTGCTCGAGATGGAGCGGCAGCTCGCGGGGCTGCAGGAGTATCTTTGACCCCGCGCGTCTCGAGAAAGAGATCGCCGAAATCATGCAGGAGATGGAGAAACCGGGCTTCTGGAATGACCGGGAGCGGGCCGAAGGATTCGTCGCGAGGCTCAAGGATCTGAAGGGAAAAGTCGAGCCGCTCCGCGCCCTCACGAACGACCTGCGGGGCATGCGGGAGCTCCTCGCGATGGAGGGCGGCGAGAGCGATGGCTCACTCGTCGACGAGTTTCAGCGGGAGCTGGCCGGCCTTCGCAAGCGCTTCTCCGATTTCGAGCTCAAGACTCTCCTCTCGGGCGAGAACGACCGGGGCAACGCCCTCATGAACATACACCCGGGCGCGGGCGGCACGGAGTCGCAGGACTGGGCCGAGATGCTGCTGCGCCTCTACAAGAAGTACTTCGAAAGCCACGGTCTCGCGTACCGCCTGCTCGACCTTCAGCCGGGGGACGAGGCGGGGATCAAGAACGCGACGATCGAGATTAGCGGCGAGTACGCGTACGGGAGGATCAAGGGGGAGAGCGGCATCCACCGGCTCGTGCGTATATCGCCCTTCGACGCCAACCACCGCCGCCACACCTCGTTCGTGTCCGTCTTCGTGTACCCCGAGGTCGAGGAGAAGCTCGAGGTCGATGTTAATCCGAACGACATCCGCGTCGACACCTACCGCGCGAGCGGCGCGGGCGGCCAGCACGTGAACAAGGTCTCTTCCGCCGTCCGGATCACGCATTTTCCGACCGGGATCGTGGTCCAGTGCCAGAACGAGCGCTCGCAGCACAAGAACCGCGACATGGCGATGAAGGTGCTGCGGTCCCGCATCTACGCGAAGGTTCTCGAGGAGGAAGAGGAGAAGAAGGCGAAGATCGCCGGCGAGAAGAAGGACATCTCATGGGGGAACCAGATTCGGAGCTACGTTTTCCAGCCGTACACGCTCGTCAAGGACCACCGCACCGACGTTCAGACGAGCAACGTCGACGCGGTCATGGACGGGGAGATCGACGCGTTCATCGAAGGCTTCCTCAGATGGAAGGGAAGGAAGAACTAGCATGAGTGGAACCGGTGCGCCTTCGGGCGGCCAGGAACGCGAGCAGCGCGCGCTGAAGCTCGAGCGGTTGCGATCGTTGGGGATCGTCCCGTACGCCTATTCGTTCCGGCGGACGCACGCCGTCGCCGAGGTGGTCCGCGACGAGGCGAGCCTCGCCGCGGCGGGGGCGCCCGTATCGCTGGCCGGGAGGATCATGGCGCTTCGCGGGCACGGGCATACGGCGTTCGGGCATCTCAAGGACGCGACCGGGCGGAT
>JBGPBA010000202.1:0-3688 GCA_041481005.1 Candidatus Krumholzibacteriia bacterium
CCCTCGATGAGGATCGGCTCGTTCATGCGATCGAATTCGGCGGCGCGCTTGACCACGCGCTCGAGCTCGGGGTCGTTCGGCGCGGCCGGATTGAACCTTTTGATCCGGTCGTGCTCGTTCGCCGCGGTCGAAACCCCGGTCTGCCGGTTCCAGAGCCACGGCCTCCCGTCGGCGTCGGTCATGATGAAGGGAACGTCGATGGCGCTGCGGATGTCGCGGACGAAGGCCTGGTTCTCGGCGTCGTTGAGCTGCCGCAGGCCGATCGCGATGAACTGCGAAAAGAGCCGCGTGGTGCTCCGCGACTCGGCCTCCATCTCGCGGATGAGGCTGTTGTTGTACACGATGGCGAACGCGACGATGATGATGCTCCCCGCGAGAACGTAGATTTTCAGGAGAAACGGGAGATTCCGTGGAGCTCTCATGACCACGTCAGGCCTCGAGATATTCCGTCCCGCCCATGAGCGGGACGAGGGCGCGCGGAATGCGCACTTTCCCCGTGGGAGTCTGGTTGAGCTCGAGGATCGTCGCGATGACGCGCGGGAGCGCGAGGCCGGAGCCGTTCAGCGTGTGGACGAACTCGGGCTTCTGGCTCCGGTCGCGCCGGAAGCGGATGCCCGCGCGCCGCGCCTGGAAATCCTCGAAGTTGCTGCATGAGGAGACCTCGAGCCAACGCCCCATCGCCGGGGCGTACGTCTCGAGATCGTAGCACTTCGACGCGCCGAAGCTGAGATCCATCGTGCAGAGCTCGATGACCCGGTACGGGATCTCGAGCGCCTCGAGCACCGCCGTCGCGTCGACGGTGAGCGACTCGAGCTCGGCGTACGAGGTCTCCGGGGCGACGAGCTTCACCATTTCGACCTTGTCGAACTGGTGAATCCTGACGATCCCCCGCGTTTCCTGGCCGTAGCTTCCCGCCTCGCGGCGGAAGCACGGCGTGTAAGCGGTGAGCTTGACCGGGAGCGACGCGCCTTCGAGCGTTCTCCCCCGGGCGATGTTCGTGAGCGGCACCTCGGCGGTCGGCACGAGAAAGAGATCGTCCTTCTCGCAGCGGTACATGTCTTCCTCGAGCTTCGGGAGCTGCCCCGTGCCGATCATGCAGTCCCGCGAGACCATGTACGGCACCGAGACTTCCTCGTACCCCTGGGAGCGGTGAAGGTCGAGCATCAGGTTGACGAGCGCGCGAGAGAGGCGCGCGCCGCCGCGGCGGAGCACGATGAATCCGCGCCCGCTCAGGCTCGCCCCGGCCGCGAGGTCGAGGACGCCGAGCTTCTCGCCGATCTCCCAGTGCGGGAGCGGCTCGAAGGGGAGCGTGGGAATCTCTCCCCAACTGCGGACCACCATATTGTGCTCGGGGCACGTGCCGTACGGCACCGATTCATGGGGAAGGTTCGGGACGTAGAGCGAGCGGCGGTCGAGGTCCTCCGAGACCTCCTTGAGCTCGCGGTCGACGTCCTTGATGCGGTCGGCCGTCGCGCGCATGCGCTCGGTGACGGCCGAGATCTCGCGGCCGTCCTTCTTGAGCCGGGAAATCTCGAGCGAGGCCTCGTTGCGCTCGCGCTTGAGATTCTCGGATTCCTGGATGAGCTTGCGCTCGCGTTCGTCGAGCGCGAGGAAGGAGTCGAGGTCGAAATCGGCGCCCTTTTTCTTGAGACCCTCCCGAACGCGGTCGGGATCTTTCCGTATGAGCTTGCGATCGAGCATCGGCGCTATCCGTTCCCCCGCGCCTTCCTGAAGGACGCGATGATCTCTCCCCCGCCCGACTGCAAGATCTCACCGGCGAGCTTTCCGACGAGCCTCACCCGATCGACGAGATGACCGTGTATCTCCCCAACGATCTTCTCCGAGCCGTCCGGCTCGGCGATCGCCGCCTCGATCTCGAAGTCGCCGCCCTCGACGTTCCCGAGGGCGCCGACCGGGCCGCGGCCGTCCTTCGTCACGAGCTCGAGGAACATGCGCTCGAGCTCGACCTCCGCGGCGGTCGAGGGATCGTTGAGGTCGGCGAGCGCCGCGACGACGTCCTTGCGGTCGCGCCGCGCGAGAAGCGCGAGCGCTCCCTGCCCCGCGAGCGGGGTGCATATCGAGGTCGTGAACACCTCGACGACGTTCTCCTGCTGATTGAGCGCCTCGGTGTCGGACGCCGGAAAGATGAATCCGCCGATTTCCCCGCGCTTCATCATCGCGAAGAGCTCGTCGAAGTCGTCGCTCCCCTCGACGAGCTTCAGGTCGGGGCGGTAGTAGAGGATCTGCCCGCGCTTCACCGGCTCGCTCGCCGCGATGCTGGTGTTCTCCGGCTGTTCGTCGAGGATGAGGCTGTCGCAGGAAACGAGGACGTCGAAGGGATTGGTGCGCTCGAGGGTCGCCGCGATCTCGACCGTCGGCGGGAGCTGCAGCGGTATCCACCGCGCGTCCATGACGGCGACGTCAAGCTCGCCCCGCGCGATTCTCTGCAGGATCGAGGAGGCCCATTTCCGCGCGTCCGATCTTCTCCGCGCGGCATCGACGGCCAAGGGGGCGCCAGCGGCGACACTCCCACGTCTCGCCGCGCCCGCCTTCTCACGCGAAGCTACTGCGGCGCGCGCGCCGCGGGCGTCGACGAATATCACATCGGGGTGCGCCTCGCGCAGATCTTCGAGCACGCGCTCGTGGTAGCACGCGGCGAGGGCATCGGCGCGCCCGCCAATGGAAATCTGCTTCGATCGGCCCACGACAACTCCCGTGCAATGCGGAATAGTCAGTCACTCGGTGAAAACGCTACCATAGCTCGCGGGAAAAGGCAATTGGAAACGTCGCGGGCCGCGCGGCGGGCCCGACGGCGAGGAGCTAATGCTCGCGGGGAGACGCGTGCGAAGCGGGGAGGCTCGTATCGGCGAAGACGTCGGCTCCGATCTTGGCGCCGATCTCGACGTGGACCATCGCCCGCAGCGCCGTCACGAACACGGCGGTCTCGAGAACGAGCCCCGCGAGAAGAGCGCCGAGATTTCCCCGGATCGTGAGGACGCCGAGGGCCCCGAACACAACCGCAAGACTCCAGAGCACGAGGTCGGCCTTGACGACCGAGCCGAGACGATAGAGGAGGACGTGGTGGATGTGTCGATGATCCGCCTCCATGACCGGCCGCCGCGTGATGACGCGCCGCATGAAGGCGAGCAGCGTGTCGAGAAGCGGCACGGACAGGACGATGACGTTCCCCGCCATGACGTAGAAGAGGTTCGCGCCCGGAATGAGCAAGAGGAGCGACACGAGCCCGACGAGAAGCCCGAGAAAGAGGCTCCCCGAATCGCCCATAAATATCTTCGCCGGCGGGAAATTGTACCGCAGAAATCCGAGGACCGCACCGCCGAGGGTGAGCGAGAGGGCGACGACGAGCGTTTGGCCCGCGAGGTATCCGGCCACCGCGTACGAAACGGCGGCGATGAAGGTGAGCCCGGAGGCGAGCCCGTCGATGCCGTCGACGAGGTTGAACGACGTGGTCACCGCGAACATCCAGATGGCGACCCCGAAGCAGGTCGGGAGCACGAAGCGCAGCGGCACGTGGATGAACCCGAAGTGCTCGAGCACCGCGTAGCCGAAAAAGCCAACGAAAAGGGAGACAACCACTTGGAGGCAAAGCTTATACAAGTAGTGGAGGCTCCGGAGGTCGTCGAGGACGCCGAGAATGAAGACGAGAAAACCGCTCGCGATACGAATC
>JBGPBA010000203.1:0-3674 GCA_041481005.1 Candidatus Krumholzibacteriia bacterium
AACTTACTACACTTTTTTGTAGATTGCTAGTTGTTTCTCCGTGTCTTACAAAATATAATTTCATAGAATTTTTTACTTTATTATTTCCGATTGCGGAGGCGGTGAGATTTGAACTCACGATCGAGTTGCCCCGATGCCGGTTTTCGAAACCGGTGCCTTCAACCGCTCAGCCACACCTCCTTTAGTTATTACTCTACCCCAAAAAAAATCAAGGTCAAATATGAAATATTTTAATGCTTGGCTTGTTCCAGTAATTCAATCACTTCTTCGTCGGATATTGGCGGAAAGTTTTGATAATAAGCCCCGACCGCGCCGAGGTATCCCTGGATGCTCTCGAGGACCCGACCCCCTTCCGGATTCTCGCGCTGCCAGATCTCGACGTCGAGGCCGTTCGGATACCCCGCCTCGGCGAGAAGCTCTCGCGCCCGGGCCGGATTGTACGGATATCCGTCGGCCGGCTCGGGCGATCCGCGGAGCGCGGGCGGCACGACCCCCCGCGCCCTGCTTCCCCCGCCGAAGAGCACGTGCACGATGATCTTCTCGACGTCCACCGCCATGTTGACCGCCTGCCGCACGCGGACGTCGTTGAACGGGGGCTTCCGCGTGTTGAGCCCGATGTAAGCGACTCTGAGCTCCTCCCGCGAGAGAAGCGTCACGCCGGCCGTGCGCCAGTGCTCGAGCTCGGCGCGCGGCACCTCGAGGACGTCGAGGTTTCCCGCCTCGAACTCGGCGATCTGCGTCATCGGTTCGGGGATGATCCGAATCGAGATCCCCGCGATCGACGGCGCGCCCCCCGACGAACCGGGGTTCGGGACGAGGTCGATCTCGTCGCTCTCTTGCCACGCGGCGAGCTTCCACGGGCCGCTCCCGCACGGGGTTCTTCCGTACTGCTGCCCGAGGCGCTCGACCTCCTCGCGGCAGACGACACCGGCGGCAGGCATCGCCAGCAGGCTCGCGAAATGGGCCACCGGCGCTTCGAGGGCGATCGCGACGGTCGAGTCGTCGCTCGCGCTCACCGCCACCCGGCCCCGCGGGCCCGTGCGCTCATGAAACGCCGAGGCGCCCCGAACGGCGGCCAGCAGCCACCACCGCGGCGAAGCGGTCGCCGGATCGAGGAGACGTTGGAACGAGTAAACGACGTCCCCCGCGACCACCCGCCGACCATTCGAGAAATGCGCCTCCCTGAGATGAAAAAGGTACGAGCGGGCTCCGTCCGAGACCTCCCACCGCCCCGCGAGATCGGGGATGATTTTTCCGTCGGGATCGAACGCGACGAGGGTGGAGTGAATGAGCGATGAGACCCGCCCCGACGCGAAGTCGGCCGAAAAGGCCGGATCGAGCGTCGACGGCTCGGTCTGGAGCGCGAGCCTGAGCACGTCGTCCGTACCGTGCCGGGAACATCCAACGAGGCACGCGAGGGCGATCAGGGGGACGACTATGAGACTTCGATGAGACATTCGGTGCCGACCGCTACATCATTTCGGTCGAGTAGAGATGATAGTCACCGTTGCCGGTGGTGTCCTCGAATATATAGACGGTCCCCTTCGAATTGTAGTACCAGAGCTGCCAGTTCGTCCCGATCGAGACGTTCTGACGGTCCTCGACCTTGTCGGGCGCCCCGCTCTTCAGGTAGATCTTCCCCATGTCCGACTGCCAGCCCGGCCGAAACTTCGAGAACGACTTGAGAACGACCTTGAGGCGCGCGAAATACTCCTCGTACGCCTCGTTCGACGCCGCCGACGGGTTCGGATTGCGCTTCTTCCAGAAGGCGACCCAGGCGGCGAAACGCTCCCCGGGCGGCGTCTTCATGAACGCCTCCCGCTCGGCGTCGGTCGCGATCGGCGTGATGATCCCGACGAGATCGGTGAAATGCGCTCCGAGAAGGCTCTTGTTGAGGAGCACGGTGAACGGCGCCGCAGCCGAGTTCCGCCCGAGGTCGCCCTCGCCCCGGCCCTGAAGAACGGCGTCGATCTCGTAGAGGCCGAGAACGAAGGCGTCGACGTTGAGGTCGACGCAGACGGTGACGTGCCCGCCCTCGACCGCCCCGAGCGGCGTTCGATTGTAGAGGACGAGCCGCCCCCGCGAATCCCTGACCCTCATGAGGAGCGAGGGGGCTCCCACCGCTTGCGCGACCGGGACGGCGATGGTGTACGCGATCCGCGCCGCCGACTGGAAATCGCCGTAGAGGGCCCCCGGGTTGATCCTGAGCGCCTTCAGATCCGCCGGCGCGCAGGGGGCGACGACGAGGCGCCCCGCGGGGGGCTTGGAGACGGAGTCGGCGGGAATCGTGTAGAACACGGGGGCCGAAAGACCGAGCATCCCCGCGCCCTCCCCCACGATGCGCACGGGCGCCTCTCTGCTGAACCGCCGCGAGGTGTCGATGACCTCGATCGTCACCTTGGCGTGATACTCGCCGGCAACGATTGCAAAGGTCTTTCGCGAGATCGAGGCGAGGACCGTGGAGCCGGTCTCCTTGAAATTGCTTGTCGTTACCGTCTCCTCCCACACGTCGCCCCGAACGCTCTTTCCATGATCGTCGGTGAGATCGAGGTAGACGCGGTACCGCGATTCATACGCGGCTCCCCGCAGGAAGAACACAAGCCGGCGGTAGGGAATGGACGTGCTTACGACGAGGACGGGCTGCGACTGCTCGTTGAACTCCTGGCTCACCGACAGCTCGAAGGGGGCCTCATCGCGCCGCTGCTCCGCCGGCTCGAGCTGAGCGCGCGCGGGAGCCCCAACGCCCCCGACGAGGAGCGTGCCGGCGAGCACGAGAAGCGGGATTGCGATCGGTCGATTCATCCTCTGCGCCGTTCGAGGCGCCACCTCCGCCGCGCGGGCGCCGGGGCATCCGGCACCGCATGTCGGGAGTATACCGACGATCGCACGATTGTTGCAAGAGTTTACGCCGCGGCCCGGGCGAGGCTTCAGGATCACTCGTACCTGAGCGCCGCCACCGGATGCATCTTCGCCGCCCGGTTCGCCGGGTAGAGGCCGAAGATGATCCCGATGCCGGCCGAAAAGACGAAGGCGATGATGATCCAGACGATCGGGAGGGAATAGGGAAAGTGGATAACCTGCGTGGCGCCCCGCGCGGCGAGCAGCCCGAGGATGATGCCGATGAGACCGCCCGTGCCGGTGAGGGTGGCCGATTCGATGAGGAACTGCTGGAGAATGTCGGTCCGCCGCGCCCCGAGCGCCATGCGGACGCCGACCTCCCGGGTGCGCTCGGTGACCGAGATGAGCATGATGTTCATGACGCCGATCCCGCCCACCATGAGGCCGATCGACGAGATCACGACGAGCACGAGCCCGATGTACTTCGTCACGTTCGTGAGCATCTCGCGGAACGTCTCCGAAGACGTCACGACAAAATCGTTCTCCGCCCCCGGCGGCACCTTGCGGCGCGCGCGCATGAGCGCGGTGAGCTCGTCCTTCGCCTCGTCGAGCGTAAATTCGGGCTTTACCGTCGCGACGATCTCGTAATCGTCCCATCGGCTCGAGAAATCCTTCTCCTGCGACGTGTAGGGGATCACGGCGAAGTTGTCGCTGATGCTCCCGATGAAGGAGCGCCGCGAGAGGAGCGTGCCGACGACCTCGTACTCGTAGTTGCCGATGCGGACGAGCTTTCCGATCGGATCGCGATTCGGGAAGAGGTCTTTCGCCGGCCCGTA
>JBGPBA010000204.1:0-3657 GCA_041481005.1 Candidatus Krumholzibacteriia bacterium
CGCTGACGCACGAGGGGTCCGCCCCCTCGACCTTTCCCCGCTCCTCGACGAACTCGATATCGGCTGCCGATTCGTACCCGCGATCGAGCGCGAAGCGAGCGCCGCGCAGCAGAACCTCGTCGATCTCCTTGAGCGACAGCTTGAGCGAGCCGGTCGAGCCGAGCCCCGCGGGGATCATCTCGAAGAGTGCATCGGCGAGCTCCGTCTTCCTTTTCTCGACCTCTTCCTTCGTAAGGTTCACCACCATCGTTCGAACGCCGCAGTTGATGTCGAAGCCGACGCCGGCGATCGACACCACCCCCGTATCCACGTCGAAGGCGCCGACCACGCCGATGGGAAAACCGTAGCCGGGGTGGATGTCCGCCATGGCGAGGGACGCCTTTTGAATGCCGGGGAGACATGCGACGTTGCGAACCTGCACCAGGGCGTCCCACTCCTTGCCCTTTCCCTCGGCAAGAAGGAACTGGATCGATTTGTGGTCGGCGTAGATCCGTCCGGGGACGTTCATCTCGCCGGTCTTCGGGATCTCCCAAAGGTAATCGTGCACCCGCTTCACTTCAACTCTGGCCATCGGACCCCTCCCATTCATCGGGTGGCGGAATCAATCGACTCGCCCCGCTGGCCGCGCCGCGGCGAGCGAGGACCGGATTCAGAGATCGACGACGCACCGCGCCTCCCAGACGCCGCCTTCACTCTCGCGAACGCGGGCGCCGTAGTACGTGGCGGCCTTGACTTCGGTCAGGAGCCTGCCGAAGAGCTCGGCTGCCGCCACCCCAGCGATCTCGGCCTCGAGCTTCCAGCGACCCTCACGCTCCTCGAAGCTCTTGATCGTGACGCCGATCGGTATCATCCCCTGGACATCGCTCTGCGCGAGAAGGGTATTGAGAAACTCAATGAGAAGCCCCTCGAGGTCGTCCGCCTCGCACGCGACCGGGATGACTTTCGTCGGAACGATCCCGGCCGCTTCCGCCATGAGCTCGAACATGGCCGAAGCGATCTCCTCGAACGCTTCACGGGCGGTGCGGCCCCAGCCGCGAATCCCCATGTCCGCCGCATGGTCGATCGTCTCATGGCCTCGCAAGGCCCGGGGCATGCGCTTCCTCACCGTCATACGATAACGGAGCCCGCAGGGTTAGGGATTGAAATGGTAGAGAACCACATCGCCGTCTTTGATCTCGTAATCATGCCCTTCGGTACGCAGCAGACCATGGTGATGAACCTGGGCCCGAGACTTGAATTTCACGAGATCCTCGTAGCGCATGACTTCCGCGCGGATGAAGCCGCGCTCCATGTCCGTGTGAATCTTTCCCGCCGCCTTGGGCGCCGGCGTCCCCGCCGGAATCGACCACGCCTGGAGCTTCTCATGCGCCGTCGTATAGTAGCGTATGAGCCCGAGGAGCTCGTGGCACTTCTCGATGAAGCGCCTTCTCGCCCGCTCGTCGATGCCGAGCTCCCGAACGAACTCCGCCTTCTCCTCCTCGGAGAGGGAATCGATCTCGTCCTCGAGCTTGGCCGAGACGACGAACGTGTTTCTCTCGCCGAGCACGTCGACCACCCGTTTGCAGGCGGGGCCGCTGCCGCTCGCGTCCTCCCACCCCGCGTTCACCACGATGATCCGGGGTTTCGACGTGAGAAGCTGGAGCTCATCGTAGAGTGCCTTCATGGGAACGGGCACCGACTCGGGCGCGACGCGCGCCCCCCCCGAGAGCGTCGCGAGGACCGACTCGAGAAAGTCGAGATCCTTCCGCTCCTCTTTCTTCTTCGCCTTCGCCTGCGTCCGCTCCTTGGCGAGCCACTTCTCGACGCGGTCGACATCGGCGAGGAAGAGCTCGGTGTCGACGATCTCGAGGTCGAGGAGCGGATCGACGGTGCCGTACATATGGCTCACGTTCGGATCCTCGAAGCACCGAAGTACGTGCGCGAGAACGCTCGCCTCGCGAACGTGATGAAGGAACTGATTCCCGAGCCCCTCACCCTTGTGTGCCCCCTTCACGAGCCCCGCGATGTCGACGAATGTGACCGTCGTCGGAATGACTTCTTTCGGCTTGAGTATCTCGGCGAGCTTCACGAGGCGCTCGTCGGGCACCTCCACCACCCCTTGGTTCTTATCGATCGTGCAGAACGGGTAATTGGAGGCCTCGGCGCCCGCGTGGCAGAGGGCGTTCAGAAGGGTCGATTTCCCGACGTTCGGAAGCCCGATGATCCCGACGGTGAATCCCATGCATTCCTCCGAAAATCCGCGCAAGACGTGAGCCGATGCGGGGTGTGCTGTACCGCCCGATCATAGGCGAAAAAGAGGCCGTCTGTCAAAAGACAAAAAGATCTCCGGCCCTTTCGAGCCGGAGATCGCGATTCTCGACCGTGCGCGGGGATTACCGCGGGGCGGTTCTCCCCCCAATGATGACTATATCTTCTTCGCGTGCGGACACTGGCCGGATTCCATGGCTTTCTTGCAGTCGGCGGGCTTCATGTCCTTATCCCCGCAGCCCTTTGCCTCCGCCGTCGCCGGGCCCGCGTACTTCGCCGGATCGGCCTTGAATGTCTTCAAGCAGCCGGGGCAGCAGAAGTAGTATGTGGCTCCCTCCTGCTTCGTCGTGGCTCCCGCGTCCTTCCTCAGGAACACCTTCCCCTCCACGGGGCACTCCGCGTAAACGTACGCGCCCGGATTCTTCTTGAAGGCGCTCATGTTCGCCTTGCTCGCGAAATAGTACGGACGGCCCTCGAAGGTCGTCGTGTACGGAAGCTCCTTTACCTTCTTGACCTCGTTGGAGACGGGGTCGTAATTCATCTCGTATTCGGCCGGGTTCGCGAGGTACTTCGCCTTGCAGTCTTCGGAGCAGAAATGGATCTCGCGCCCGTTGTGAACGGCGCCGACCGAGCTGCCCTTGGTAACGGCCATCCCGCAGACCGGATCCATGTCCTTGCCGGCCGCGAATGACGCCGGATCCTTCTCGAAATACGCCTTGCATCCCGCTTCGCAGAAGTAATAGGTCTTGCCCTCGTAATCGGCCTTGAGAGCCGTGGCCTTATCGACGACATACCCGCACACCGTGCAGGGAACCTTCTCCTTTTCGACCGGAGCCGCCGACGCGGCCGCCGTGAGCGCCATGACGAGCGCCAATGCGAACAGAGCCGTTGCCTTCAAGGCTGACCTCCTTGTGATCAAACCCAGGTGCATACTGCTGGAAATGAAATACAAAGGGGATGTCCCCGCAAGCGCTTTCGGGAACATGCCTCCGAGGAGCGGATGAATGACGCCCTCAGCGAATCACGCCGAGCTCCGTGCCGACCTTCGTAAACGCGACGATCGCCTTGTTGAGATGATCTCTCGTGTGCGCGGCCGAGATCTGCACGCGGATGCGGGCGGCGCCCTTCGGCACCACCGGATAGAAGAACCCGATGACGTAGATCCCCTCGTCGAGGAGCCGCGCCGCCATCGCCTGCGCGAGCTTCGCGTCCCCGAGCATGACCGGCACGATCGGATGCTCGCTCGCCACGATGTTGAAGCCCGCCGCGCTCATCTTCTCCCGGAAGTACCGCGTGTTCGTGCGCAGACGCTCCCGCAGCTCGCTCGTGGTCGAGAGAATCTCGAGCACTTTGATCGACGCCGCGACAAGGGCCGGGGCCATCGTGTTGGAGAAGAGGTACGGCCGCGAG
>JBGPBA010000205.1:0-3652 GCA_041481005.1 Candidatus Krumholzibacteriia bacterium
CGAGGACGACCATGTGGTCAGCCCAGCGAGGATCGGTCTGGCCGCTCTGGAGCTGGCCTCCGCCGTCGACCCAGCCTCCCGAGAAGCTCCCCGTCTCGAACCCGCCGTTCTTCATGAGCTCGCCCGCGCGAGCGCCGGCGGCGCAGCATAGGAGGCCGAGGCAGAGCGCCGCGGCGGCGGGCCCGAGAGTCGGCCGCTTGAACGGATTGCGAGCGGCCCGGACAGACGTCCGCTGCCCCCGATCGCATGCCGGCCCGTCCGCCGTTCGCCCGCGCGCTCCGCGCCGAATCCTCATCGCCCGCACTCCTCCGTGCCGTTGAAGTAGCTCATGATCTTCTCGTCGAACTTGAGGCGCAGCCCCACGTGGAATCCGTTCGTCGAGAAGCTGTTGATGGCGGCGTCCCGGTCCTCATGCCCGCCGAAGTCGTAGCCCGCGCCGACCCAAACGTTCTTCGCGACGAGCCTGCCGAGCTCGACCCCGCCGCCGTAGCTCACCGTCCCCGTCTCGCGCTGGTGAACGAGCCGCCCTTTGAGCCCGACGTCCCAATGCTCGCCGATGACGCGCACGACCTGCGCCTGATACAGGAACGCGGAGGCCGAGGCTTCGAATCCCCGGAAGGAGTTTCGCACCCAGCGGGCCGCGCATTTGCCCTCGAGCTCCCAGTCCCTGCCGAGCCGGCAGCTCGCCTCGATCGACGCGAGAAGCTCCTTGTCGACGGCGTCCGGATGCGCGGGGCTCGCCTTCTCGTAATTCGATTTGACGAGGGCGAGGAGGTTGAGCGCCGGCGCTGTCTTCGGCCGCAGCGCGGCGCCGAGCATCGAGCTCTCCTTGACGTGATTCGTTTCGTGCTTTTCGTCGGAGAACCAGAGGTCGCCCTTCGCGAGGAGCGACCACTGCACGCCCAGCTTCTTGAGGGCCGCCAGCCCCGCGAGGTGTTTGCGCCGATCGGGCTCGAGGCGAATCTCGTAGTCCCCCTTCACCCGGTAATCCCCGCTGGAGGGCGCGTAGAGGGCGCCCGTCGACATCGAGAAGTAATCGTCCGTCCTCGGCCCGCTCACCGTGGCGGCGCGCTCGACGGCGACGGTCCCGGTGAGATCCTTCGACATCGTGAAGCGGTTCTTGATCCCCATCGTCGCTTGCGCGCGCTCCCCGCTCATCGCGCCCTCGAGCTGGCAGCGCGAGTAGGCCGTCATGCGAGAGGTGAGGTTCGATTCGAGCCCGAGCATCGTGAGGTGCCGGGTTCCCGACCGTTCACCGGTCCGGTACTCGTGCCTGAGCACGCCCGAGACGTTCTTCCAGAGTTTCTGCTCGAGCTTCGCCTGAAGCCGGTTCGGGTACTCGGGGGTCTCTCCGCCCGAGAGGATCTGGTCCCACTGCAGCTCGGCCTGGGTCTTCGCGCCCTTGAAGAGGAGCGAGGTGAGCATGAGCGCCGACCGAGCGTCCCCGTCGCGCGTGTCGCGGTGGCCCGCGCCGCCGAAGCCGATGCCTCCTTCGAGCTTCCCCGCCGTGTACTTGGCCAGGACCGCCCCGAAATCCTGCGTCTCGTTCCGCTCGCGGAAGGAATGCCGGAATCCCTTTGCGCTCACGCCGAACGCCTTGTCGACCTTCCATTCGAGGTCGGCGCCGACTTTGCGGCTCCCGAGCTCCGTCTTCCCGCCGGTGAAGGACGGGTTGAAGAAATCGCTGCCCACGTCGCGGTAGTAGGCGCTCCACCGGAGGTCCGAAGCCTCGCCGCCGCCGAGAACCATCTTCAAGGCGTTTCCCCCACCGAGGAGAAACTTCTCGCTGTGCGCGTACTCTCCATCGACGCGGAGCCCCCGGGGGAGCGCGCCGGCGAGATCGAATCCGAGGAGCGTTGAATTCTCCACCCCCTCCTCTTCGAGCACCGCCGTCGTGCCGAAGGCGAGGCTGTCCCGCACCGCGATCTCGGTCCGCACGCCGTAGATGAAGTTGCGCTCGGTGGAGTTGCGGCACTCGTAGCTCACGACGATCGTCACCGGGTTGAGATTCTCGTCGGCGGCCGGCACCGGCTCCTTGAAGAGAACGCTCCCGTCCATGTAGTTGACGTCGTAATCCCGGTTGATGGCCTTGTAATCGACGCGGACGATCTCCTCGGGCCGGTAGCGGTCCCTGACCTCGATGCGAATCTTCTCGCTCCCCTCGACGAGCGGGACATGCTTGAGAAAATAGAAACCGCTCGTCCCCTCGGCGGGGAGCTCTTCCTGGAAAGTGACCTGATCGGTCCTCGTGATGAACCCCCTCGCGGAGCCCTTGCCGAACCGCGCCTCGCCCGTCAGGCCGTTGAACGAGCGATGGTATTTCGTGAACTCCGTCGTCGCGAGATCGGTTTTGAAGTCGCCGAGCATCGCCGAATAGCGGCGATGATCGAGGCGCAGGTACGTGCCGCTGCGGGAGGCGACGTTGTACCTGAGCTCGCTCGCGTCGCCGTAGATCGGGTAATACTTCTCCGGTTCGATGCGCCGAAAGAGCATGTCGTCGCGGATCGGGCGCGTATCGACCGCGCACGTGAGGAGGTGGCCGCCTCGAATCTCTCCCTGGCCGTAAAAGGCGAGCTTCCCCTCGACGAATGCGCCGTCGTGTCCGGCGTCCTGGGAACGGAGAATGCTCCCCGAGCCGGAGCGCTCGCCGTAGCCGAGCGCCCCTTCACCGAAGCCGAAGAGGTACCAATTCCTGATGGACGATTCGTACACCACGCGGGAATCGGCGTCCATACCGTCGAGAGACGTCCTGATCCGCGCTTCCCGCGTCTCGCGCGACGGCGGGAGCGCAAGCACCACGCGGCCGCCGTTGGTGACGACCTGAACCCCGGCCTGCTGCGGGTTGGCGTCGCAGCGCTCGATGAGATCGCGCGGGCCGACGACCGTGACGAATATCCCGTCGCGGACGGGGAGCCCGTGCTCGTCGCTGACGAGGAAGACAAGCTCGGGAGCGGACTTGCCGTCGGCGTTCACCCTGACCGCTTCGCGCTCCGGGACGATCCGTGCGGGCTTCCCGGCGAGGTACACGTGGCGGACGCACGCTTTTCGTTCGCCGCCGTACTCTCGGCAGATGACGAGGAGATCGTTTCGGCCCTCCTCGAGCTTCACGCCGTAGAAGATCATGCCGAAGGTGCCCCGTCCGACGTCGATCCGCTTGAGACCGATCCGCTCCCTGCCGACCGGGAGGCCGTTCGCGTAGAGCTCGGTCTCGGAGCCGAGCGGGCTCGTGACCTCGACGTCGATCTCGCCGCGCGAGGAGAAAATGCTCCCCTCCTCGGGCGAGACGATCGCCGCGCAGACCCCCGTCGAATCGGCTAGGGAGTATGTGGAGTCCTCGGAGGCGCGCAGTATCACCGGGAGGCCGGGGTCGCCCGCCGCGTAGTCGGCGGGCGGCACCACGCGGATCTCGACGCGCCTGTTGAGCGCCCGACCTTTCTCCGTCGCGTTCGAGGCGACGGGCGAGCGGGCGCCGCAGCCCGTGTAATCCATGCGAGCCTCGGGGATGCCGTTCATGCGGAGAATCTGGAAGACCGATCGGGCGCGGGCGAGCGAGAGCTCGAGGTTCGATGGAAACTTCTCGCTCCGCATGGGAATACTGTCGGTGTGCCCCTCGACAAACACCTTCCATCCGGGATGCGCCATGATCCACAGC
>JBGPBA010000206.1:0-3649 GCA_041481005.1 Candidatus Krumholzibacteriia bacterium
AAGCAGTTCTGCACCGGTTCCTATATGCCCGTCATTTACCGGAACCTGGCGGTGTCGGGCATCAAGCTCGGCAAGCCGGAGGAAGCGCGGCGCTACGTCGAGGAGGGGCTCGGGATTTTTCCCGATGACCCGTACCTTCTCGGGCTCAAGGGAATGCTCATCGCCCGGGAGAATCCCGCCGCGGCCGAGAGCCTCCTCGTCAAATCGCAGCTCGCCGGCAACGCCTCTGCAGAGTTTCTCATTCAATACGGGCTGCTCCTCGTGAACGCGGGGCGCGCCGCCGAAGCGGCCGTTGTCTTCGAGAAGGCGCTCGCCCAGGCGCCCGGAGACGTCGAAGCGCGGACCCTTCTCGCCGAAGCGTACGACCGCGCGGGCAAATATCCCGAGGCCGAGGAGATTTTGAGGAAGCTTCTCGCCGAGAAGGACGAGCCCGATCGCCGCTCGAAGCTCGCGAGGGTTCTCTATCATCGGGGGGCGTATGAAGAGGCACTCGCGATATATCGGGGCCTGCCGCTCTCGCCCGAGACGATGGATCGCATCGCGATGTGCCTTCAGGGTCTCGGCAAGACGGACGAGGCGATTCCGTGGGAGCGGCATGCGCTCGAGGCGAGGCCCGAGTGGCCCACGGCCATGATCAATCTCGCCATGATGCTCGGCGCGAAGGGGGAGCTCGTCGAGTCGCGCGCGCTCCTCGAGCGCGTCTTGAAGATAGAGCCGGAGAACGCGGTGGCGCGAGCGAACCTCGAGCGCCTGCGGCAGGCTGAAAAGCGCCGCTGACGGGGCGATGCCGGAAGAAAAAGCATTGTTGCACCGGTCCCGTTTTGTATAGAATACGCGCGGCTCGGGAAACATTCCTCCCCCGGGTTCGTAGATATAGATGGACCCAGGACGGAGGCGAGAAACGATGTACTGCAAACACTGCGGAACTGAGATGAGCGAGGGGGCCGACTACTGCGCCTCCTGCGGCAAGCGCCAGAACGGCGGCGAGTCGAAGAAGCTCTACGGCCACGAATGGACGCGGCTCAAGGCCCCGAAGGAACGCAGAAACCCGAAAGCCGCGGCCGCGCTCGGATTCTTCCTCAGCTGGATTTTCCTCGGTCCCGTGGGCTACATATACCTCGGTCAATGGAACTGGTTCTGGCTCACCTTCATTATTCAGATTTTTGCCTACCCTCTGACCGCCTTTTTCGCGTATCCTTTACTTCCGATAGTCTATGGTATTCACCAATACCAGATGGCTCAGGACGTGAACGAGCTCCTGGCCCGGAAGGAGCGGCAGCCGCAGACCGGCGCCGCCGAGTGCCCTCCCGGCGAGGAGCCGTCCGCGAGACCGGAAGCGTAGGACACTTCCTGGAGGAACATACTCTTGGATCGCAACCTCGCCCTCGAGCTCGTCAGGGTGACGGAGGCGGCAGCGCTGGCCTCGGCCCGTTTCTTCGGCAAGGGAGACCCCGCGGGGGCCGATCGGGCCGCCGTCGAGGCGATGGAGCTCTCTTTTCGGGGGGTCAAGATCGCCGGACACGTCGTCATCGGCGAGGATCGCGCGGGCGATCGCTCGAGGCTCTGCCCGGGAGACATGGTCGGCTCGGGCGGCGATGCGGAGTTTGACATTGCCCTCGACCCGCTCGACTGCATCGAGGCGCTCGCGGACGGACAGTCGAACTCGATCTCGGCGATCGCGATGGGGGAGCGCGGCGCCTTCTCGAGCCTCATCGCGCCGTACGTCCGCACGATCGCCACGGGGCCCGAGGCGGCGGAGGCCATCGATCTCAACGCTCCGATATTCGATAATCTCGTAAAGATCGCCGAGGCCAAGCGCGTGTACGTCGAGGACCTCACCGTCTCGATCCTCGATCGGGATCGGCACCGCAAGCTCATCGACGAGGTGCGCAAGGCCGGCGCCCGGATCGAGCTCCTCAAGGACGGCGAGCTCGCGGCGTCTCTCTCGGCGGCCCTGCCGAGCACCGGCATCGACGTGACGATGGGCTTCGGGGACGCGAGGCAGGGGATCATGGCGGCGGCCGGGATCGCCTGCATCGGAGCGGGCTTCCAGGCGCAGTTCATCCCCGACCCCGATATCGATCCGGAGAGCGTGCCCGCGGAGTACAAGAAGATCTACGGGGCGCGCGACCTCGTCGGCGGCGGGAACGTCATGTTCGCGGCGACGGGCGTCTCGAAGAGCGATTTCCTCGACGGCGTCCTGTTCACGCCCGGCGGAGCGGTGACGAACAGTGTCGTCTTTCGCGGCAAATCCGGGACGATTCGATTTCTCAAGACCGCCCACTTCTTCGAGAAGACCCCCGACTACACGTAAGCCATGAGCGATCTCTTTCAAAGCGACGTTGCGCCCCCGCTCGCCGAGCGGATGCGGCCGAAGAGCCTCGACGACTTCGTCGGGCAAGACGACCTCGTCGGCGAGGGGAAGATTCTGCGGCTCATCCTCGAGAAGGGGAAGCTCGAGAGCTCGCTCATCTTCTGGGGGCCGCCCGGCTGCGGAAAAACGACGCTCGCCCATCTCGTCGCGAACGCGGTGGACGCTCATTTCGAGTTTTTCTCGGCGGTGACCTCGGGGATCGCGGAGGTCAAGCGCTTCGCCGCCGAAGCGATCTCGCGGCTCCAGCTCCAGAACCGCAGAACGATCCTTTTCGTCGACGAGATTCATCGCTTCAACAAGGCGCAGCAGGACGCCTTTCTCCCCTTCATCGAGAACGGCACGATCGTCCTCATCGGGGCGACGACCGAGAACCCGAGCTTCGAGGTGATCGCGCCGCTCCTCTCGCGCTGCCGTGTGTTCATTCTCAAGCCGCTCGGCGAAGAGGAGATCGTCAAGGTCGTCAAGCGCGCGCTCTCGGACACCGTGGTCGGATTCGGCGGGAGGGACGTCACGGTCTCCGAGGAGGACGTCCACTACCTCGCGTACCTCTCCTTCGGGGACGCCCGCATGGCGCTCAACGCGCTCGAGATGGCGGTCGAGGCGATCGCGACGGGGGTCGTGCCCATCGTCCTCACACGCGCGCTTCTCGAGGAGGCGGCGCAGAAGAAGGCGATCCTCTACGACAAGAAGGGGGAGGAGCACTACAATATCATCTCGGCCCTTCACAAGAGCCTCCGCGGGGGCGACCCCGACGCCTCGCTCTACTGGCTCGCGCGGATGCTCGAAGCGGGGGAGGATCCGCTCTACGTGGCGCGGCGGCTCGTTCGCTTCGCCTCCGAGGATATCGGAGAGGCCGACCCGCAGGCGCTCACGGTGGCCCTCGACGCGATGCAGGCGTTCCATTTCATCGGGCTGCCCGAAGGGAAGCTCGCCCTCGCCCAGGCGGCCGTCTATCTTGCGCTCGCGCCGAAGAGCAACGCTCTCTACGCGGCTTACGACGAGGCGGCGCGCGACGTGCGCGAGCACGGTCCGCTGCCCGTTCCCTTCTGGATTCGAAATCCCGTGACGGGGCTCATGAAGGACATCGGCTACGGCAAGGACTACCACTATCCGCACGAGGATCCCGACGCCGTCGTCGATCAGGAGTATTTTCCAGACGAGATCAAGGGGAGGCGCTACTATCGGCCCGTCGAACGCGGCTTCGAGCGCGAGATGACGAAGCGCCTCGAGTACTGGAGGAGCCTCAGGGAGAAGCGGAAGAAGACTCAGGGGCCG